>NZ_JAAGPN010000020.1:0-63350 GCF_017104805.1 Paraburkholderia sp. Ac-20347
GGGTCCGGCACGATGTCCGCGGGACGCGCCGTCGCGGCCGGGCGCGACGGGTCGTCGGGCAGCCAGCGCAGCGCTTCTTCGACGAAGGTCTGCACGCCGCTCGCGAGATGCGTGGGCGAGCCCGCCGATTTGAGGCGGTCGGCCGGAAGATGCGCCGTGCCGAGCGGAATCGCGACGCGGAACGTCGAGCCATGCCCCGGCGTGCTGCTCACGGTCATCTCGCCCGTGTGCAGCTTGACCAGTTCCTGCACGAGCGACAAGCCGATGCCCGTGCCTTCCTGGCTGCGGCCCGCCACGCCTTCGACACGATGGAAACGCTGGAAAATCCTCGGCAGTTCGTCATGCGGTATCCCCACGCCGGTGTCGCGCACTTCGAACACCGCGTGTGTGTCGCGCACCCGCAGACGCAGTGCGATGTCGCCCTGCAAGGTGTACTTGAACGCGTTCGAAAGCAGATTGAGGACGATCTGCTCCCACATCTCGCGGTCGACATAGACCGGCTCGGGCAGCGTCTCGCACGCCACTTCGTAGCGCAGACCGCCGCTTTCGATCGCCGAGCGGAACGTGCTGGCGAGCTCGCGCGTCAGCGCCGCGAGATCGGTCGGCTCATAGGATGCCTGCACGCGGCCCGCTTCGATGCGCGAGAAGTCGAGCAGCGTGTTGACGAGGCGCAGCAGCCGCAAGGCGTTGCGATGCGCAAGATCGAGTTTCGCGTGGACGTGCGCTGGCAGCGCGGTGTCGTCGGCTAGTTCGGAAACGGGGCCGAGCATGAGTGTCAGCGGCGTGCGGAATTCATGGCTGACGTTGGAAAAGAACGCCGTCTTGGCGCGATCGATTTCGGCGAGCGCTTCCGCGCGCTGGCGTTCGGCTTCGAGCGCGCGCGCGTCGCGCACCAGCGTCACGACCTGGGACGCGGCCAGTTCGAAGAAGGCGCGATAACCCGCGTCGAGCACGCGGTGCGGGCTCACGCCGCACACGAGCACGCCGTAGCCGCCGGGCTGATCGGCCGAGGTCAGCGGGAGCACGATCGCGGAACGCGGCGTGTCGTGCCACGGGCTGACCGGCAGGCTGTGCGCCGCCGCCGGCAAGTCGACGATCTCGATTTCCTGCCGGAGCGTCACGTCGCGCAAGCGCCACGGATCGGCGGGCGCGGCATGCGTAAAGTCGACGGTGGCGGGCGCGAGCGCATCGAGCGCGTCCGGTTCCAGTCCGGCGAAGGCAATCCTTCGGGCGTGCGCGGCGCCGTTGTCGAGCAGATAGAGCACGGCGAACGGCACGTCCCAGGGATTCTCCTTGAGCAAGGCCGCCGCGTTGATGCAGGCCTGTTCGGGCGTCAGCGCGCCCGCCGAGCCGCGCGCGGCCAGGTCGCGCAGCGTGCGGAGCTGGCGGTCGGCATAGACCTGCTCGGTGATTTCGGTGACGGTGGCGAGCACGCCGCCAATGCCGGATTCGACGGTTTCGTCCGGCACGGGGCTGTAGGCCAGCCGGAAGTGGCTTTCCTCGCGCGGCACCTTGCGTTCGAGGAGAACGGCGACGTCGTCGCTGACCGAAGCGGGGCCGCCGCGGAACGGACGCTCGGCCATCGGGCCGAGAATATGAAACACCTCGCTCCAGCAGTCGCGAAAGCGCTGCCCCATGGCGCGCGGATGTTTCGCGCCGAGCACCGGGCGATAGGCGTCGTTGTAAATCTGGACGAATTCCTGGCCCCACCAGAGCAGCATGGGCGAGTGATTGTGCAGGACGAGCGAGGCGGTCGAGCGCAGCGCCTGAGACCAGCCGCTGACGGGACCGATCGAGGTGCTGTCCCAGTCGACGGCGCGCGCCAGCGCACACGCTTCGCCGGGGCCCATCAGGCAGCGGGCGTCGGGTTCGCGCTCGCGGGGGAGCGGGATCGGTTCGACGCTCCGGTCTTGCGTGGTGGACATGGTCCCTTTGCCCTGTACCGTCTTCTGGAGGCGCGAACTGGACGCGGTCGAAGGGTCGTTGCGGCTGGCGACGGCTCGCGGCGAACGGCGGCCGCTTCGCAACCGCGCACGAGCATTCAAGCGATTATGCGGACGGATTGACGCGATAACGTTGCGACTTTACCGCCATTCGGCGACGAGCGGCGCAGTGCGCGGCCCGTTTCGTTCGCCAATGGGCGGCGATTGCGTGGTACATGCACGGCGATTGCACGACTTACATCGCGCTGACGCAATGCTCTTCGACCCACAGCATCGCGCGCTCGCGGGCAAAAGTCAGCGCTTCGTGTTCGTCGATGAAATTCTCGTCGAGACACAGATCGTGCACGTCGTCGTCGAACGAACCGTCCGAAGCCGGGCTGAAGATTCTCGCGTTCGCCACGATTCTTCCGTCATCGATGCTCGCGCAGGTGCTGATCAGGCACGATTGAAATACGAATTGCATGGCCGGCTCCGAGGTTGGTGGATCGACGGGATGGTCGACACGCCTTGCTTGAGCAATTGCTGTGCCGCGCAAGAAACCTTCGGATGTGGCGGGCGGTCAAGGCGCGCTCGATTTCCGCGCGCCCCGCCCGTGCCCGAGCCCAGCTCAGATCTGCTGCTGACCGCCGTCGACGAACAGTTCGATGCCGTTCACGAAGCTCGCGTCGTCCGAGGCGAGGAACAGCGCGGCGCTGGCGATTTCGTTCGGCTCGCCCAGGCGACCCATCGGGATCTGCGCGGCCAGATAGTCGGCGAGACCCTGGCGCTGCGCGGCGTCGTCACCGGCGAGGTCGAGCAGACCGGGCGTGCGGGTCGCGCCGGGGCTGATCGTGTTCACGCGGATCTGGCGGTCCTTGAGGTCGAGAATCCAGTTGCGGGCGAACGAACGCACCGCCGCCTTCGACGCTGCATACACGCTGAACGCCGCCGTGCCCGCGCTGCCTGCCGTCGAGCCTGTGAGAATCACCGACGCGCCTTTCGTCAGCAGCGGCAGCGCCTTTTGGACCGTGAACAGCACGCCCTTCACGTTGCGATCGAAGGTGTCGTCGAAATGTTCTTCGGTGATGTTGCCGAAGGGCAGCATCGAGCCGCCGCCGGCGTTGGCGAACAGCACGTCCAGATGGCCCTGTTCTTCCTTGATCTGCGCGTACAGCGCGTCGAGTTCGTTCAGCTTGGTGGAATCGACGCGCACGCCGGTCGCCTGGCCGCCGGCTTCGCGGATGCTCTTCACAGCGGCATTGAGTTCGGCCTGGCGGCGGCCCGTGAGGTAGACGTGCGCGCCTTCGGCGGCGAAGCGCTGGGCGGTGGCGAGGCCGATGCCGCTGGTTGCGCCGGTGACGAGGGCGATCTTGTTGTCGAGTTTGCGTGCCATGGTGAAGCTCCTTTCTTTAAGTCGGTGGATGTTTGGGTTCGGTGTTGCGTGCTGCGATGTGAGGAGAATATCGACGGGCCGCTCTTTTCGAAATAGAATTGATTGCAATCCAACGTTGCAGAAATGAAAAGATGAGGGGAAATGGCGAAGCTGCCTGATTTCGAAGGACTGGCGATGTTCGCGAAGGTCGCCGAGGAGGGCTCGTTCGCGGCGGCGGCGCGTGCGATGGGCGTGTCGGTGGCGACGGTCTCGCGCGGCGTGGCGCGTCTGGAGGACCGGCTGGGCGCGCGGCTCTTTAACCGCACGTCGCGGCAGCTGGCGCTGACCGAGTTCGGCCGCACGATCTGCGAGAAGGCGGGCGAGATTTACCGGCAGGCCGAGGAGGCGGAAAGCGCCGCGCGCGAGATGTCGGTGCAGCCGCGCGGGCTGGTGCGGCTCGCGGTGCCGATGTCGTTCGGCTTGCGCTGGGTCGCGCCGTTGCTGCCGGGCTTCTTTCGCGCGTATCCGGAAGTGTCGATCGACCTGCATCTCTCGGATGCGTCGGTCGATCTGGTCGCCGATGGCTTCGACGCCGCGCTGCGGATCGCGGCGTTGCCCGATTCGTCGCTGGTCGCGCGGCGGCTGTGCGCGGTGACGCAGTTCGTGGTGGCGTCGCGAGACTATCTGGCGCGCGAAGGGCGGCCCGCGCATCCGCGCGAGCTGGCGGATCGGCCGTGTCTCTCGTACGCGTATCGCGCGCGTAGCGATGTCTGGCGCTTCACGAATGACGCGGGCGAGGAGGAGCCGGTGATGCCGACGGGCCCGCTGCGCGTGACGAATTCCGATGCGCTGTTGCCCACGCTGCTGGAGGGTCTCGCGATCGCCGAGTTGCCGGAATTCATCGCCGGCGAGTATCTGGCCGATGGCCGCCTCGAAGCGATCCTTACTGACTGGTCGCTGACGAAGGGCGGTTTGTACTTCGTCACGCCGTCGGCGCGCGCGCGGCCCGCGAAGGTGGCGGCGCTGTCCGATTACTTCGCCGAGCATCTTTCCGATCCGTCGTGGCGATGGCCGAAGCCATGAAGCCACGCTTCATCATTGCAATTTTGCAACGATAGGTTTCAAACACTTCTATTTCGCAAATATCTCCGGATCCGTATTCTCCTCTCCATCGGCTGCACGACACGAAGTCGGCGGCCACTCAACCACACGAAAGGAGAATCACGATGACCACGCAAGCCACCCCGAACACGCCCGATACCGCCACCGTCGCCTTCCTCAACGCGCTCAACAGCGGCACCGGCCCGGCCATCGAAACGCTCACGCCCGCCGAAGCGCGCGAAGTCCTCGCGGGCGCCCAGCGCAGTGTGGAAGTGGACGTCTCGGGCATCGAGGTCACGCGCCGCACGATCGAGCAGGATGGTCTGACCGTGCCGCTCGTCGTCGTGAAGCCGCAGAATGCGCAAGGCGTGCTGCCCGTGTTCATGTTCTTCCACGGCGGCGGCTGGATTCTCGGCGATTACCCGACGCATGAGCGTCTCGTGCGCGACCTCGTCGTGCAATCGGGCGCTGCAGCCGTGTTCGTCGACTACACGCCGTCGCCCGAAGCGCGCTATCCGGTCGCGATCAATCAGGCCTACGCCGCGACGAAATGGGTCGCCGCGCATGGCGCGGAACTCGGCGTCGATGGCGCGCGGCTGGCGGTCGTCGGCAACAGCGTGGGCGGCAATATGGCCGCTGTCGTGAGCCAGATGGCGAAGGACCGCAACGGCCCGGCCATCCGCTTCCAGGGTCTCATGTGGCCGGTGACGGACCACGTATTCGACAACGCGTCGTACGAGGCTTTCGAGAACGGCTACTTCCTGAGCCGCGACATGATGAAGTGGTTCTGGAACGCCTATATCCCCGACGCGACCGACGCAGGCGAGCGCAAGCAGCGCTACGCCTCGCCGCTGCGCGCCACGCTCGACGAATTGAAGGGTTTGCCGCCCGCGCTGATCCAGACGGCGCAGTTCGATGTGTTGCGCGACGAAGGCGAAGCCTACGGACATCGGCTCGACCAGGCGGGCAACGAGGTGACGACCACGCAGTACAAAGGCACGATTCACGATTTCGGCCTGCTCAACGTGCTCGCCGCCGATGCCCCGACGCGCGCCGCCATGCAGCAGATGGCGACGGCTTTGAAAACGCGTCTGCAATAACGCGCGCCCATCAACATGGATATCGAGAGCCGATCATGAACAACGCTAAACAACTGCTTGCCGCTTACCTCGAATCGATTCGCGACCCGCGTGCGGCCGCTGCATTATTCGCCGACGATGGCGTGCTGGAATTGCCGTATCTGAAATCGCTCGGCATCGACGGACGCGCGCAGGGACCGAAAGCGATCGAAGGTTTTATTGCTTCGCTGATCGCGAAAGTGCCGGATTTCCAGTTCAAAAACGTGCGCTATCTGATTGAAACGCCAGAGCAGGTTTTCGCCGAATATGAAGTGGAAGCGCTCGTGCCGTCGACGGGGAAAATCTATCGGCAGATGTACGCGGGGCGGCTCGTCGCGCGCGACGGCAAGATCGCGTTGCTGCGTGAAGCGCTCGATACGGTGGCGGCGGCCGATGCATTCTCGCCGACGCGCGCCGCTTGATGCACGCGCAGGAGTCAGGCCGCGGGTTGGTGAACCGCGTGCGCCGTTTGTTTTAATATCGGTCGACACAGCCTTTGCGCATGTGCGAATGCATGCGCAAATTCACGAACCTCGAACGCCGCTGACCGTGCGTCGTGCGCATCACGCGGCCTGACTACCATGTCCATTCATCCCGATATCGTCAAAGCCTTCGCTCCCACCGGCACGCTGCGCGCCTCCATCAATCTCGGCAATCCGATTCTCGCCAATCGCGATCCTCAAACGGGCGAGCCGTTCGGCGTCTCCATCGATCTCGCCCATGCGTTTGCGAAACGGCTCGGCACACCGCTCGAACTCGTGGTGTTCGACGCAGCCGGTAAATCGGTCGAAGCCGTCAGCGACGAGCGCGCCGATTTCGGCTTTTTCGCCGTCGATCCGAAACGCGGCGAAACGATCGCCTTTACTGCGCCGTATGTGCTGATCGAAGGCTTTTATCTGGTGCGCGACGATTCGCCGATCCGCACTAACGCGCAGGTTGACGATGCGCGCCATCGCGTGGCCGTAGGCAAGGGCAGCGCCTACGATCTGTTTCTTACGCGCGAATTGAAGGCCGCTGAAATCGTGCGCGCGCCCACGTCGCCGACGGTCGTGCAGACGTTTATCGACGAGCAGCTCGACGTGGCGGCCGGCGTGAAGCAGCAACTCGAAGCCGATGCCGCGAAGGTGGGCGGCTTGCGTCTGCTCGACGAACGCTTCATGGTGATCCGGCAGGCGATGGGCGTGGCGAAGCGTCGTGGCGAAGCGGCCGCGACGGAATTGCGCGCCTTCGTCGAAGAGATGAAACGCTCGGGCTTCGTGGCCGATGCGCTCGCGCGTCACGGCATTCAGGGCGCGTCGGTCGCGCCGAACGAATAACGCACGCTTAATGCGAAGCGGCGTTGCGCGTGCAAATGCGCGAAAAAATAGATAACTTCTGGGAATGGTTTATTGAAAATTAAACAATAGACATTATGAATTCGTGGCGGAACAATGGCGGCAAACACACCACGGAGACAGCCATGATTGACCGGGTTCTTGCGACCGCTTCCGCGCCTGAGCCTGCCATGAGCGAGCGAGACACCATTCAGGCCGGCATCGTGCCGTTCTCCGCAGGAACGGCCGCGCCGCAATGCAAAGCGCCGGATCTTGCGTGCGATTGCCACATGCATGTCTATTCACCGCGCTTCGCGGTTGCCGCCGATGCGCATCTGAAGCCGCCCGCGGCCTCCCTTTCTGACTACCGTTCGCTGCAGCGTCGGCTCGGCACGACGCGCAACATCTTCGTGCAGCCTTCGACATACGGATTCGACAACGCCTGCGTGCTGGACGCGATCGCCAGCACGGGCGAGACCGCGCGCGGCATTGCCGTCGTGAGCGGCGCGGTCAGCGAAGACCGCCTCGACGAATTGAACGCAGGCGGCATCGTGGGCCTGCGTTTCAATCTGGTTCGCTCGGGCACGGATGCGCTGCGCGACGCCGTATCGCTCGCGCCTGCGCTCGCGGAGCGCGGCTGGCATCTGGAGATCCACGTGAGCGGTGCGCAATTGCCCGAGCTTGCCGCGACGCTCGCGCGTCTGCCGTGCGATGTCGTCATGGATCATTTCGGGCGCGTGCGCTTTAACGAAGGCGTATCGCAACCGGCGTTCCGCGCGCTGCTTGCGTTGCTCGATAACGGGCGGACGTGGGTGAAACTCAGCGGCGCCTATCTCGACACGGAAGCGACGCGCGACAGCATCGTTGAGATTGGCCGCGCGCTGGTCGAGCACCGCGCCGATCGCCTCGTCTGGGGCAGCGACTGGCCGCATCCCGCCGCCGCATCGTTACCGGATGACGCCGGGCAATTCGACTATCTGCAGGAATGGGCGCGAGACGAATCCACACGCGAACGGATTCTCGTTGATAACGCCGCCGCGCTGTATCGCTTTTAGTCGCCGAAACACATTCATAAACAGGAGACCGGATGAAGCCCACTTCATCTTATGCGCTGCCCCACGCAGGGCGCGCCGATATGAGCGTCGCCGCGCCCAACGTGCAGGAACAGGCGCAATTGTGCGAACGCGCCGTGCGAAAGGCGTCGATTCGCTTGCTGCCGGTTTTATTGCTCGGCTATATCTTCAGCTATCTCGACCGTATCAATGTGGGCTTCGCCGCATTGACGATGAATCACGATCTCGGGCTGACGTCGGCGCAATTCGGTTGGGGCGCGGGCCTTTTCTTTGTCAGCTATGCGCTCTGCGAAGTGCCGAGCAATCTGGCCTTGCATCGATTCGGCGCGCGTATCTGGCTGTCGCGCATCATGGTGACGTGGGGCGTGCTCTCGGCCGCGATGGCGTTTGCCGTCGGTCCTCATTCGTTTTACGCGCTTCGTTTGATACTCGGCGTGGCCGAAGCGGGCTTCTTTCCCGGCGTCGCGTTCTATCTGACTTCGTGGTTTCCGCGCGCGTATCGCGTGCGCGTGCTTGCGTGGTTCACGCTCGGCATTCCGCTCGCGTCCGTCATCGGCGGTCCGCTTTCGGGTGCGTTGTTGAGCATTCACGCATTCATGGGACTCTCGGGCTGGCAATGGCTGTTTATCGCGCAGGGCTTGCCGGCAGCCGTGCTCGGCATCTGGGCGTGGGCCGTGCTGTCCAATTCGCCGAAGGACGCCACGTGGCTCAGTCACGAAGAGCGTGGCGCGCTGGTGAATCAACTGGAAAGCGAAGCCACGGCGAGCAGTACGCAGAGTTTTCGCAGCGCCGTCGCCGATCCGCGCGTGTTGCTGCTGACGCTCGCGCTGTTCACGCTCTCGACCGGCATCGCGGGGATCGGCATGTGGCTTCCGCAGATCATCAATCGTGAAGGGCTGGGTCTGTTCCGAACCGGCATGCTCTCGACGATTCCTTATGCGTGCGCCGGGCTCGCGATGGTCGTGGCCGCGCGATGGATGGACAAGGGCCGCGATTACGCCGCGAGCCTGACGATGAGTTCGGCCGTGGCGGCACTGGGTTTCGTGGTGTCGGCCGTTTCGGATTCGGTCGGCGTCGCGCTCGTCGGCATCACGATTGCGATGATCGGCGTGAATATCGCCCGCACGGCGCTCTGGGCGATTCCGCCGACTTTCCTCTCGGGCGCGGCGGCGGCGGGTTGCATCGCGGTCATCAACGCCGTGGCCAATTGCGCGGGTTTTGCGGGCCCGGCGATGGTCGGTGTCGTCAAGGAAATGACCGGATCGTTCACGGCCGGGCTGATGACGCTGGCGGTTGCGCTCGCGGTGACGGCGGGTCTTGCGATCGTGCTTGGCCGTATTCGGCGATGATCGTTTGTGACGCATTGTGCGCGAGCGCATCCTCACTGCTCGCGGCGCTCGAATCCTAGCCCTTACGCGTCGCCGACAACGCTTCACGAAACGTCGCAATCAGCCGATTGTCGTCGCCCGCGCGCGTGATCATGACCAGCTTCGTGCGCAGATCGAGATCCTTGACCGGAATGAAGCGCACGTCGCGTCGATTGTTTTTCGCCGTCGATCGCCCCACCAAAGTCGCGCCCAATCCCGCACCGACGAGCGCGAGCGCCGTATGAATTTCGATCGCTTCGTGCGCGACGCGCGGATCGCCGCCGGCGGCCTTCAATGCGGCCAGCAGTTGCTGACCGAACGGGCTTCGCGAGTCCTTCGGATAGTGAATGAACGGCAGACGCGAGAGTTCTGCCGCCGTGACCGAGCGCTGCTTCGCCAGTGGATCGCCGACCGGTACGACGGCGACGAACGGCTCGTTGAGCATGACGGTGTAGTCGAGATCCGGATTGGGATCGAGCGGGCCGATAAAACGCGCAATGCCGAGATCGATCCGGCCTTGCCGCAAGCGCTCGGGCTGATATTCGGAAAGCGCCTCGACGAGATCGAGATGCACATCGGGACAGCTTTCACGGAAACGCCGCACGGCGGCGGGCAGGATCGAATACGCGACCGAGCGCACGAAGCCGATGCCGAGCCAGCCACGTTGCCCCGATGCGATGCCTCGCGCCTCGTCGTCGAGACGGCCGAAATGCGAGAGCAGTTCCTTCGCGCGCGGATAGAAGTATTTGCCGAGCGACGTGAGTTCCATCGGCCGGCGCGAGCGATCGAACAGCTCGCCGCCGAGGTGCGCTTCGAGTTGTGACAACTGCATGCTGATGGCGGTCGGCGCGACGTACAAGGCGTCGGCGGCGCCCGACGCGCTGCCCGCCTCGACCACCGCACAGAAGTAGCGAACCTGGCGAAGATTCATTTTTATTGAACTAAGGCTCAGAAAACGATGTTTGATGTTGCTGAAACTTTATCTAAAACTAGCAGCACGATCAAATTCCAAAAATCGAACATGAGCAGTCACGAGACATCTACCGACCTGATCGCGGCGCTGCGCGCCCTTGGCAGCGCAACCGTTTACGAAGCCCAGGGCGCCTATGGCGCGCTCGACAGCGGCATCAAACCCATCCATCCCTCAATGTGCGTGGCCGGCCCGGCTGTCACCGTGGACACGCGTCCTGGCGATAACCTGATGCTGCATTACGCCATGCTCAAAGTGAAACCGGGCGACGTGCTGGTCGTCGACGCGAAAGGCTTTGTCGAAGCCGGCCCGTGGGGCGACGTGTTCACCGAACTCGCGCTGCAGAAGGGACTGGCCGGGCTCGTGATTCACGGCGCGGTGCGCGATGCGCGCACGATCATCGAGCAGGGTTTTCCTGTATTTGCGCGCGGGCTCTGCATCAAGGGCACGGGCAAGAATCAGCCGGGACGACTGAATGTGCCGATCACGATTGGCGACGTGCAGATTCAACCGGGCGACATCGTCGTCGGCGATATCGACGGCGTGGTGGTCGTGCCGCAGCACGATATTGCGCGCGTGGTCGAAGTGAGCCGGGCGCGCGAGGAAAAGGAGCAGGCGTTCCGCGCGAAGATTCGCCAGGGCGCGACGACGGTCGAATTGCTGGGGCTGGAATCCACCTTGCAGCGCTTCGATCTGACCTAGTTCGAGTTGCATTAAGTCGAGTCGTACCAGGCTGCCCCGAACGGGTCACGCCGGAATAGAAAAAATGGAGCGAGACACATGAGAAAAGACACGGCATTGCCCGCGTCGAATGCCCTGGCGGCTTCGGCGCGTCCCACGCGCTATCGTTGGGTGGTCGCGACCCTCTTTTTCCTGATCTACACGATTGCCGCCGCCGATCGCGCGAACCTCGGCATTGCGCTGCCGTTTCTGCGCAAGGAATTCTCGATGACCAACGCCGAGGCCGGCGCACTCGTCAGCGTTTTCCTGATTGCGTATGCGTTGGCGCAATTGCCGTCGGCGCTGATCATTTCACGCTTCGGCGTGCGTCGCGCGCTGCCGATTTCGATGATCCTGACTTCGATCGCGACGGCCATGACGGGCGTCGTCGGCTCGCTCTTTTCGCTCAAGCTGTGCCGTCTCGCGCTCGGTTTCGCCGAAGGCCCGCTGCCGCTCGGCATCGCGGCAACGATCAATAGCTGGTTCCCGGCAAAAGAGAAGGGCACTGCGTCGGGTCTGTTTCTGTCGTCGGTAAAATTCGGACCGGTCATTACGCCGATTCTCGGCGTGGCGATTATTTCGGTCTGGGGTTGGCAAGCGATCTTCCTGGTGTTCGCGGTGCCGGGCGTACTGTTTTCGATCGTCTGGTATTTAATGGTCGCCGATAAACCGGCCGACAGCCGCGGCGTGAACGAAGCGGAGCGCGAACTGATCGACGCCGCAAGCCCGAAGGCGGGGGCGGCCATGCGCATCGAGCGCACGAAATCGATGCCCTGGCTCGACCGGATCACGCGCGTGCGCAGCGAGAAACCGCTCGAAACGACGCGTGCGGTGGTGACATCGTGGAATATCTACGGCTGCGCGCTCGGCTATTGCTGCCAGCTCGGTATTTCGAGCGTGATGCTCGCGTGGATTCCGACTTATCTGCTCAACGTGAAGAAGTTCAGCGTGGCCGGTACGGGTTTCGTGGCGGCGGCGCCGTGGGTGGGCGCGGTGGTCGGTAACATTCTGGGCGGCTGGCTTTCGGATCGCGCGCTCGGCAAGCGGCGCAAGCCCGGCATGATGTTCTCCGCCGTGGCGACCGCGCTGATGATGATCGTTTTGATTCAATCGCCTGCTTCGCCGATATTGTACGGATTCCTGATCTTTATGGCAGGCGTTGCGCTGAGTATTGGATTCTCGGCGTATATGGTGTATCCGACGTCGTTTGTCGCGAAAGAGAAGTTTCCGCTTGCGAACGCCATCGTCAATATGGGTGGGCAGCTTGGCGGCGCGGCCACGCCGTTTATCGCGGGTCTGCTACTCGATCATTTTGGCTGGGACTACGTGTTCGGCTTTATGTCGGTGATCTCGGCGTTCACTTTCGTGATTCTGCTGACGATCACGGAGCCGCTCGAAACGGTGGCGCGCGACGCCGTGGTCCGCTAATCGCATCGCCCATATTCACGCATGATTCACGTGCGTGCGCGTATGCAGCGCGCGCCACGCACCTGGCGTCATTTCCTGGTAGCGGGAAAAGATGCGCCGGAAATACGCCGGGTCCGCGAATCCACATAATTGACCGATCTCGCCGATGCTTTTGCCCGTCTCCACGAGCAGCGTGGCGGCGTGGCGCACGCGCCGCTCGTGCAGCGCATCGGTGAGCGTTTTGCCATACGCGTGGCGAAACACGCGCCCGAGATAATCCGGATTGCAATGCAGTTCGTCGGCGATGGTGGACGCCGAAATATCGCTCGCGAATTTATTCTGAATGACGATATCCGCTTTCGCCGCGAGCGCGGACGCCGCGCCGTCCGCCTGCGCAACCGGATTGCCCGAGCGCGCCAATTCGCAGAGCAGCAGCGTGATGATGGGCGCGAGCGTGGCCGAGCGCGTGCCGAACAACTCCTGATCGTTGAGCAACTGGCGGAACAGCGCGCTCGTCTGGTCGGGGCGCGCGACGCGCGTGTGCTGAAGCACGCGTAGCGAGGCCGGCGCATTGTCCTCGATGCCATGGCCGACGCCACTCGCCAGCGTGAAATGCACCCAGTAGAACTTGAGGCCGCGCCCGACGGCCTGCGTGCCGCCGTGATGCCGATGCGGCCAGAGCAGCAGCGATTCGCCCGGATGCACCGCGAATTCGGTCTCTTCTTCGCGCAGATGCAGCACGCCCTGGCGCACGAAAACGAGTTCGTACGATTCCAGCTTGCGCTGCGGATGGACCCAGTCCGCGTTCCTTGAAACGAACAGCCCACCGTTCTGCGCCCGGATCGCCGATTCCAGCGAGACTTCGAGTTGCATGGCCCACTCCGTGATTACCCGCCCGGGCGTTGCGCGCGGACGTCGTCGGGGAAGATGATAGTCGGAATTGTCTCTATTTGTGTTGATTTGTGGCTTGCCCGCACCGGCCGCCAAGGTAGGATTGCCATCGGCAACGGCCTGGCGCGCGCAACGACGCGCGACCCCATTCAAACAAGACAAAGTTGGAGACGAATATGGCGAACAGCACCGCAATTGCGGGCGAGGACAGCGATATTGGCGCCGGGATACCGGCGCGGGCCACGCTTTCTGCCAGCGAGAAGTTCGGCTATGGCCTGGGCGACGCGGGCGGCACCATCATCACGGCGCTGATCGGCAATTTCCTGACGTTTTTCTACACCGATGTGTTTGGCCTCGCGCCCGGCATCGTCGGCACGATCTTCATCGTGTTGCGCGTTTTCGACGCCGCCGCCGATCCGTTCATGGGCGCGCTCGCCGACCGCACGCGCAGCCGATGGGGACGGTTCCGACCTTGGCAGCTCTGGGGCGCGCTGCCGATCGGCATTGTCGCGCTCGCGACGTTCACCACGCCGTCGCTGTCCTACGAGTGGCGCATCGGCTACGCGTTCGTGACTTATCTGCTGCTCTCGGTCTGCTATACGACGGTGAACGTGCCGTATTGCGCGCTCATCAATGCGATGACGACCGACCATAAGGAAGTGATGTCGTGCCAGACGTATCGCTTCGTGCTGTGCGGGCTGACGGGTTTCCTGGTGTCGACGGGCGTGCCGTATCTCGTGAAGCAGTTCGGCGCAGGCGACGCGGCGCGCGGCTATCGCATGGCCGTTGCCGTGGCGGCCGTTGCGGTCGTCGTGATGTTGCTGTGGTGTTTCGCGACCGTACGCGAACGCGTGCCGTTCAGCATGGAAGGGCAGGTGAAGCTCGGCGAGCAATTGCGCAGCATGCGCCGCAACGATCAACTGATCGTCATGCTCGTGATGTCGTTTCTGCTCATCACGATCTTCAATACGAAGGGCGGCGCGTACATGTATTTCATCACGTACGTGTTGCACGGCGACGCCGCTTATACGTCGATTTTTTTCGGCATCGCCACCTTCTCCGCGATTCTCGGCACGCTGATCGTCAATCAGTTGAGCAAGCATTTCGATACCGCGCGCATTTACTTTTTCACCAATGTTTTTCTCGGCTTGATGTCGATTGCGCTCTACTGGGTGCCGGGTTCCGCGCAGACGCTGTGGCTCGCGCTCATTCTGCTTTACTGCACGGTGCTGGGTTTCACGCTGCCGCTGCATTTCGCCATGATGGCGTACGCCGACGATTACGGCGACTGGAAAACCGGCGTGCGGTCTTCCGGTATGAACTTCGCGTTCAATCTGCTGTTCATCAAGCTCGCATGGGCGGCGAGCGCGGGCATTATTAGCGGCGTGCTGGTGGCGGTCGCGTACAAGGCGGGCATCGGCAATCAAACGCCTGCGTCCGTGCATGGCATCACGCTGCTCGCCACCGTGATCCCCGGTGTGATTCATCTACTGCTTGCCGGCGTTGCGCGCGGTTTTCGCATCGACACGCCGATGCTCAACCGTATTCAAGGCGATCTCAAGATGCGGCGCGCGGCGCGTTGAGCGGCGGTTGCAGCGCTGATTGAAATGAATGAAACGATTGAAATGAACGAAGCGTTTGAAACGAACACCCGATTGCGAAACCAGCACATGAATCAGACTACTCAAAGCGTGACACAGCACGTCAGTATCGACGACACCTTCTGGAGCGCGTATCGGCGTCTCGTGCGCAACGTGGTCGTGCCGTATCAGTGGGATGCGCTGAACGACCGTATCGCCGATACCGAACCCAGCGGCGCGGTACGCAATTTCCGCATTGCGGCCGGCGAAAGCGAGGGCGCGTTCACGGGCATGGTGTTTCAGGACAGCGACATCACGAAGTGGATCGAAGCGGTCGCGTATCTGCTCGCCGAACAGCGCGATCCCGAACTCGAACAGCTCGCCGATGAAACCATCGACCTGATCGCGCGCGCGCAGCACGAAGACGGTTACGTCAACACGTACTTCACGATCAAGGCGCCCGAGCAGCGCTGGACCAATCTCGCCGAGTGTCACGAGCTTTATTGCGCGGGTCACCTGATCGAAGCCGCGGTGGCGTATTTTCAGGCGACCGGCAAGCGTTCGCTGCTCGATGTGGCCGAGCGTTTCGTCGCGCATATCGACACGATGTTCGGCGCGGAAGAGGGCAAACTGAAGGGCTATCCGGGTCATCCCGAGATCGAACTCGCGCTCATGCGTCTGCATGAAGTGAGCGGCAATCCGCGTCATCTGGCGCTCGCGCGCTACTTCGTCGAACAGCGCGGCGCGCAGCCGCATTACTACGACATCGAATATGAAAAGCGCGGGCGCGTTTCGCACTGGGACGTACATGGCCGCGCGTGGATCACGTGGCACAAGGCGTATAGCCAGGCGCACAAGCCCGTCGCACAACAGGACGTGGCCGTGGGTCATGCGGTGCGCCTCGTCTATCTCTACGCGGGCGTCGCGCATCTCGCGCGCGTGAGTGGTGACGCCGCAAAACTGGAGGTCTGCAAGACCATCTGGCGCAACATGGTGACGCGGCAGATGTATGTGACGGGCGGTATCGGCGCGCAGGTGTGGGGCGAGTCCTTCACCTGCGATTACGAATTGCCCAACGATACGGCGTATACCGAAACCTGTGCATCCGTGGGCCTTGTTTTCTTCGCACGCCGCATGCTGGAAGCGCACCGCGAACGCGCGTATGCCGATGTGCTGGAACGTGCGCTGTATAACACGGTGCTGGCCGGCATGGGGCTCGACGGCCGGTCGTTCTTTTACGTCAATCCGCTGGAAACGCATCCCGCGAGCATTCGCCACAATCACAAGTATGAGCACGTGAAGCCGGTGCGGCAGCGCTGGTTCGGTTGCGCGTGCTGTCCGCCGAACGTGGCGCGCTTGATTGCGTCGCTCGATCAGTATGTGTATCTCGTCGACGATTCGACCGTCTACGTGAATCTCTACGTGGCGGGCACGGCGCAACTCGATATCGGCACGTCGCGCGTGACGCTGCGTCAGAGCGGGCATTATCCGTGGCAGGGCGACGTGCGTCTGGTGGTCGAGCAGGCGAACGGATGGTCTGGCGCCGTCGCCGTGCGGTTGCCCGATTGGTGTGCCTCGCCCGTCGTGCGCGTGAATGGCGACGCGGTCGCGCTTTCCACGGCGAAGGATGGCCACGTGCATATTCAGCGCGCCTGGCGCGACGGCGACACCATCGACATCGAATTGCCGATGACCGTGCGTCGTCTGAGCAGTCACAGCAAACTGCGCCACGCAGCGGGCAAGGTGGCTGTGCAACGCGGGCCGATCGTGTACTGCCTTGAGGAAGCCGATAACGGCGCGGATTTGCACGATCTCCATCTGCCGCGCGATGCCGCGTTCGACGTGGTCGATGGCGCGTCGATCGATGCGAGTCTCGCAGGCAAGGTCGTGCTGCAGGCGGATGGGTATCGCAGTCCGCGCAGCGAGTCCGACGATGCGCTGTACGCATTCGACGCCGATGTGCGCGAACGCGTGCCGCAACGCCTGATTTTCATCCCGTACTTCTGCTGGGCGAATCGTGGCGAGGGCGAAATGCGCGTGTGGGTGAACGAGGGTTGAGTCGGTGCGCGCGCAGTGAGCGCAAAGATGAAATTGGGCCTCGTACAGAGGCCCAATTCACGCGCTCGACGGCGTCATGCGGTGCAGATCAGTGCTTGTGCACCTTTTCCAGCGCCTCAGGGCGATGGACCGCGTGCTCGCCGCTTTTTTCACTCTCGACCTCGTAACGCGGGTCTTCCTTCGACGCCATGACGTTGTGCCCGTCCAGTTCCGTGTCGCGGATGATTCGGCGGACAACCGTGCCAGTCGTCATGCCTTGCGGGGTGTTCCACGTCACGCGATCGCCAGTCTTGAGTCGATGGGACATGATTTTGCGCTCCGGTAGTTGAAACGCCGTTATTGGCGCATTCTGCGTTCCCGAGGTTGCGCGGGCGGATTTCGCAAGTGATGGCGCGCTGCACATTCAGATCGAATGAGTGCCGATACCGGTAATTCATGCCCGCAGGAAGTTGCCACCGAATTGCCACCCGGAGGTGACACCGACGTGACCGCAACCCCCTCGCACAACATCATATTTTCATTGACCGCCAGGATGGAAATATGCAGGTCGGCCAATTCTTACCATCGAAACACGAGGTAACGTTACGGGATTTTTCAGAACGCTGCCTGACATCGTGAAAGCCTTATTGTTCAAACGCTGACCGAATAGCTGTTTCGAACAAGAGGAAACCACACATGAAAAAAAATCTGTTTGCTGTCGCATCGATCGCGATTGCGGCGGCCGTGTCGCTGCAAGCGCGCGCCGACGAGCCGTTGCCCCCGCCGCCGCATGGCGGTCCGGCTTTCGCGGGTGAGCCGGGCATGCACCCGCCGTTCCCCGGTCCGGGCTTCGACGTCATCAACGATCTCGAGCAACTGCGCCGTCTTTACAGCCTCTCGGGCCACCCCGATGAAATCGTGCAGGTCTATCACGAAGTGCTGGACAAGTCGCATGATCCGGTTGTGCGTCGCTTCACGTACGATGCGCTCGCCCGCGAGCAGCTGAAGCCGGCCGATCCCACCGCCGCGATCGCGACGCTGCACGCAAGCCTCGAAGAAGATGTCGAGCGCGCCAACAAGCCGCCGCGCTTCGAAGGCGCCGACAAGAAGGGCGCGCCGCGTCCCTGAGCGTCACAGCGGCCGCGCGCGTCGACAAACGCAAGCGGCCGCACGACCCGCAACACCCCGCTGCGGACGCTTCCACCGCGACGCACGCCTTACCGTCCCTTATCGTTCCTTGCGGCGATCGTCGCCGTCACGCCTCGCCATTTCCCCGCAGTTCGCCGGGCCCTTTGCCCGTCCATCGCTTGAGCGCACGCCGGAAGTTGGCCGTGTCGCTGAACCCCAGCAGCATCGCAATATCGTCCGTGCTCAGCGGCGTCGTCTTGAGATATTCGAGCGACAGCGACCGGCGCACGTCGTCGAGAATCGCCAGAAATGAGGTCTCTTCCGCGAGCAGGCGTCGACGCAGCGTGCGCGTCGTCAGATGCATCGCATTCGCGACTTCGTCCATGCCCGGAAACACGCCCGGCTTGCTCATCAGGATCTGATAGACCTCGCCGGACACGCCCGAGGACGTCTTCGCCTGCCCGATCAGACGGTCGCAGGTTTCCTGCAGCAGCGTGGCCGTGAGTTTGTGCGCGAGCTGCGGCTTCTGATCGAGAATCGCGCTGTCGTAGACCAGTTCGCATTGCGGTTCGCCGAACAGGCACGGGCAGCCCAGATACTCGCGATAGAGACCGGCGTGCGGCGGCGCGGGATACGAAAAGCTCGCGCGCACGGGCGGGCAGTCGTGTCCGGCCACGTCCTGCAGATGCGTGACGTGCTGCATGTACTGCTGCTCGATGATGAACGCGCCCAGCTCGCGCGAGGGGCTCGACACGAAGGCATCGGGAAAGGTCCAGACCATCCGGTCCGGGTATTCGGTCCAGTCGATCGTGACCGTGGGCGTGGCGAGGCGATGGTATTTCACGCCCAGCTTGAAGTAGTCGCGCAGCGAGAGGCACGACATCAGCGCATAGCCGTACATGCCATAGGCGGACAGATGCAGCCGCCTGCCGACCTTGAACGGCGTGGCCGGGTCGCACGCGAGCGACACCGCATTCCGGCACACGGTCGCGTACTGCCCGATCGACGTCATGACCGACGCATCGTAGATTTCGCCGATTTCCACGCCCGTGCCCTTGAGGCTGTCGGTGGGCGCGATGCCCTGTTCCGAGAGCACTTCCACCAGCGCGGCGATTTTGTACGGCGCGTAGATGCGCTCGTTGAGCGGTGGCCGGGTCGATGCCATGTCCAATCCTCAGTTTGTCCAGTTTGTCCTCGAGGGACGGCGGGATGTCCGAAAATGACCTTATCGGCGCGATCCTACCCGACTACCATCGCTATCACAAGACAAGCACAAGACAAGCTGTATCGAACCAGGAGACACGATGAGCGAAGCGAGCCGTAAGGTCATCATTTCATGTGCCGTGACGGGCGCGACCCATGTACCGTCGATGTCCGAGCATCTTCCGCTGACGCCCGCCTCGATCCGCGAGCAAGCCATCGACGCGGCGCGCGCGGGCGCGGCGATCATCCATCTGCACGCGCGTCACCCCGAAGACGGGCGGCCGACGCCGGACCCGGCCATCTTCGCCGAATTCGTCCCCGATATCGCCCAGGCCACCGACGCCGTCATCAACATCACGACGGGCGGTAGCACGCGCATGACGCTCGAGGAGCGGCTCGCCTATCCGCGTTTGCTGAAGCCGGAAATGTGCTCGCTGAACATGGGTTCGATGAACTTTTCGATTCATCCGCTCGCGCAGAAGATGACGTCGTGGCGTTACGGGTGGGAAAAGGACTTCGTGGAAGGCATGGAGGACATGATTTTCCGCAACACCTTCCGCGACATCAAAAACATCATGCTCGAACTCGGCGAGCACGGCACGCGTTTCGAGTTCGAGTGCTACGACCTCGGGCATCTGTACAACCTCGCGCATTTCGTCGACGAAGGGCTCGTGAAGCCGCCGTTCTTTATTCAGTCGGTGTTCGGAATTCTCGGCGGCATGGGACCCGACCCGGAGAACATGAGCGTCATGCGCACGACGGCGGACCGGCTGTTCGGCCGCGACAACTACCATTTCTCGGTGCTCGGCGCGGGGCGTCATCAGATGCCGCTCGTGACGATGGCGGCCATCATGGGCGGCAACGTGCGCGTCGGTCTGGAAGACAGCGTGTATCTGTCGAAGGGCGTCAAGGCGGAGTCGAATGCGCAGCAGGTCGCGAAGATCCGGCGGATTCTCGAAGAGCTGTCGTTTGAGATCGCCACGCCCGCGGAAGCGCGAGCGATGCTGGGTTTGAAGGGCGCCGACAAGGTGTCGTTCGAGGCCGCGCTGGCCTGAGGATCCGGCGCGGTCGTTTGGGTTGTTCAGCAGTTCACGGCAGTCGGACACAACAAGACAAGACAAGAAAAGCCGGTTAATCAGGAGACACGGTTATGACGAGCGCTTCCGGTATCGAAAGCGCCGATGCGTTGCATCGGCAAGCCACGCGCAAGGCAATGGCGCGGCTCATTCCCTTGATGTGCGCGATCTATTTCATGTCGTTTCTGGATCGCACGAACGTTGCGCTCGCGAAAACCCAACTCGCGATCGACGTGGGCATTCACGCGGCGGCTTACGGCCTGGGCGCGGGGATTTTCTTCATCGGCTATGCGCTGCTCGAAGTGCCGAGCAATCTCGCCGCGCACCGTTTTGGGCCGCGTCGCTGGATCGCGCGCATTGCCGTGAGCTGGGGCGTGCTCTCGACGCTCATGATGTTCGTGCAGGGGCCGTGGTCGTTCTACGTGCTGCGCGTGCTGCTCGGGATCGCGGAAGCCGGGCTGTTTCCCGCGCTGATGTACATGGTGACGCTGTGGTTCGCGACGCAGGACCGGCCGGTGGCCGTGGGCTGGATCTACACGGCGCCGGCGCTCGCGCTCGTCATCGGCAGTCCGCTCGGCGGCGCGCTGATGCAACTCTCCGGACTCGGCGGCCTGCGCGGCTGGCAGTGGATGTTCATGATCGAAGGTTTGCCGAGCATTCTGGTCGGCGTGCTGCTGTATTTCAAGCTGCCCGATCGTCCGCGCGACGCGCGCTGGCTCACGCCCGATGAGGCCGGCGTGCTGGAAACGCGCGCGGTCATCGATACGCACGGTCATGCGGACCTGACCTCGGCCGACTGGGTCGCCGCGCTCAAGCGTCCGAGCACGGTGCTGATCGGCCTCATCTATTTTCTGAATCAGGTGGCGTTCGTCGGCCTGTACTTCTTCGCGCCGGCCATGATTCACCAGATGAACGTGACGTCGCCGTTCATGGTCGGCGTGCTGTCCGCGAGCGTCGGCGTAGGCTTTCTGCTCGGCGTGCTCGTGCTGCCGCGCATTCATCGGCGCGTGTCGAGCGATTGCGGTTTTCTCGCCTGGCTCACGGGCGGCGCCGTCGTCGGCGCGGCCGCGTATATGAGCGCCCACGATCCGGCGGCGCGCATTGCGTGCCTCGTCGTCACGGCGTTCTTCGGCGGCGGCGTGCTGCCTTCGTACTGGTCGATCGCCATGAAGCGCGTGCAAGGCATTCAGGCCGCCGCGGCGCTCGCCTTCATCAACACGCTGGGCCTGCTGGGCGGATTCGCGGGACCGTATCTGTTCGGTCTCGCGGAAGCGGTCTCGGGCCGCAGCGACGCCGGCTTCACGGTGATTCTCGTGGCGTCGATCGGCGGACTCGCGCTCGTGCCGCTGCTCGCCCGCGTGATTCGCCAGGAAAGCGGCAGACCGTCACTGGCGGTGCCGGCCGGCGGCGCGCAGCATTGACCGCGCACACACGCAATCCAGATTCAAACAAGGAAACAGCATGAGATTGAAGGGCAAGGTGGCCATCGTCACGGGGGCGGGGCAAGGGATCGGCGCGGCAACGGCGCGCAAGTTCGCACGCGAAGGCGCGATCGTCGCGATCTGCGATCTGAACGCGGATGCCGTGGCGCAGGTGGAAAGCGCATGCCGCGAAGCGGGCGCGCAGGCCAATGGTTATGTGCTCGACGTCGCGAACCGGGACGCCGTGGTGAAGATGGTCGCGGACGTGATCGCGCGTCATGGCCGCATCGACGTGCTCGTGAACAATGCGGGCATCACGCGCGACGCGCGTCTGCAAAAGATGACGCTCCAGCAGTTCGACGACGTGATCGACGTGAATCTGCGCGCGGTGTTCAACGCGACGCAGATCGTCGCCGACATCATGGTCGAGCAGGGCGCGGGCGTCGTGCTCAATGCGAGTTCGGTCGTCGGCATTTACGGCAATTTCGGGCAGACGAATTACGCGGCGTCGAAGTTCGGCGTGATCGGCTTCACGAAAACGTGGAGTCGCGAACTCGGGCCGAAGGGCGTGCGCGTGAATGCGGTCGCGCCCGGTTTCGTCGATACGCCGATTCTGTCGACGGTGCCCGACGCGGTGCTCGACAAGATGCGCAGCCAGGTGCCGCTCGGCCGCCTCGCGCAGCCCGAGGAAATCGCCAACGTCTACGCGTTTCTCGCGAGCGACGAAGCCAGTTATATCAACGGCGCGGTGCTGGAAGTATCGGGCGGCATGACGCTTTGAATCCGGCCGCGCGCTGGCGCGGTCCGGATGATTCACACAAGAACACTGAACGAGGTCATGAATGGGTACGTTGGATCTACTGAAACCGAGGCCCGGTTTGCGGGTGCTCGTGACGGGCGCGGCGGCGGGCATCGGCGCGGCGATTGCCGATGCGTTTCTCGAAGCGCAGGCGCAGGTCGTGATCTGCGACGTGGACCCGGCCGCCGTCGAAGCGGCACGATCGCGCCATCCCGCGCTGCGGGCGAGCGTGGCCGATGTGTCGAAGCGCGAACAGGTCGATCGCGTCGTCGACGAGGCGGCGAGCGCGATGGGCGGCATCGATGTGCTCGTCAATAACGCGGGCATCGCGGGACCGACGGGGAATGTCGAAGATCTGGACCCCGAACAATGGGAGCGCACCGTATCGACGAATCTCGACAGCCAGTTTTATTTCCTGCGGCGCGCGGTGCCGGTGCTCAAGGCGTCGTCGGATTGCGCGAGTATCGTGGCGCTTTCTTCGGTGGCGGGGCGGCTCGGGTATGCGTTCCGTACGCCTTATGCGTCGACGAAGTGGGCGATCGTTGGGCTCGTGAAATCGCTCGCGGTCGAACTCGGGCCGAGCGATATTCGGGTGAATGCGATTCTGCCCGGCGTGGTGGAGGGCGAGCGGATGAACCGCGTCATCGCCGCGCGCGCCGAGGCGTTGGGGATCGCGTTCGAAACGATGCGCGAAGAGTATCTGAAGAAGATTTCGCTGCGGCGAATGGTGACGGTGGAGGATATTGCGGCAACGGCGTTGTTTCTTGCTTCGCCAGCGGGCCGCAATATCACCGGGCAGGCGATTAGCGTGGATGGGAACGTCGAGTATTTGTGAGGGGCGTGTGCCCCTCACAAGGGGGCACGCTTCGATCAGGATGCCGCTCTGGCCCGGCCGTCGAATGCGCCGCCAGTCTGCACGTTGCCGACCGTCGTGACGGCCTGCTTGCCGGGCAGCAGCGGGAAAACGAGTTCGGCGAAACGCCACGCTTCTTCCAGATGCGGATAGCCGGACAGCACGAAAGACTCCGCGCCCGCATCGGCATATTCTTGCAGCCGCGCCGCCACCGTAGTCGGGTCGCCGACGAGCGCCGTTCCCGCGCCGCCGCGCACGAGGCCCACGCCCGCCCACAGGTTCGGGCTGATCTCCAGCTTGTCGCGTCGGCCCTGATGCAGTTCCGCCATGCGTCGCTGGCCCACGGAATCCATATTCGCGTAGTTCTGCTGGGCGCGCGCGATGTCTTCGTCGGTCAGCTTGCTGATCAGCGAGTCGGCGGCCGCCCACGCTTCTTCGTTCGTCTCGCGGACGATCACATGCAGGCGCACGCCAAAGCGCACTTTGCGCCCGTATTTCGCGGCGCGCGCGCGGACGTCGGCGAACTTCGCCGCCACCGCTTCGGGCGGCTCGCCCCAAGTGAGATACGTGTCGATATGCTCGCCCGCGATTTCGTGCGCCGCGTCCGATGAGCCGCCGAAATACAAGGGCGGATGCGGCTTCTGCACCGGCTCGATGAGGTTCTGCGCCTTCTCGACGCGAATATGCCGACCGTCGAAATCGACCTGCTTCTCTGCGAACAGCCTGCGCCACACCGTGAGGAATTCGCCGGCGTGCTCGTAGCGCTCGTTATGCGAGAGGAACACGCCATCGGCGGCGAGTTCCGACGCGTCGCCGCCGGGCACGACGTTCAGCAAAAGCCGCCCGCCGAGCGCTTCGTCGAGCGTGGCCGCCTGACGCGCGGAAGCCGTCACGTTGCCGAGCGAAGTGCGCAGCGCCACCAGCAGTTTGATGCGTCGCGTGACCGGCGCGAGACTCGCCGCCGTGACCCACGGATCGAGGCAACTGCTGCCCGTGGGGATCAGCAGGCCGTCGTAGCCGAGCTCGTCGGCGGCGACGGCGATCTGGCGCATGTACGCGTTGGTCGGCGCGCGGCCGGAGTCGGATTTGCCGAGATATCGCGTGTCGCCGGAGGTCGGCAAAAACCAGAAGATGTCGAGGCTCATAATTATTCGCTTCCTTAGTAGGACGGGCTGCGTGTGCTCGAGCAGCGATGGCGATCATTACAGCAGACGCGGTGATCTCTCCCTACCAATGAGCAGGAAGTAGCTTATTCCTGCGCGGCACATGCGAGACGGGGCGGGCGCTGGCGGACCGTTCGCGACGAATCGACGCAAGCGCGGCGGGGTCCGGCGCTCGTGATGCGTTTCAAATTGAATAGACAACTAGTCGATTCGTTTTCTTTCAATAATGTCAGGTATTTTACGGATGGATAGGGAATTAAACTCTGAGTAAACCCTAATATCGTCCAAAGTTGTCTATACATATCCTGAGAACGATGGTGATGCAGATTTTTTGCCATTCCCCCATCGATTCCCAGGAGACGAAGTTCGTGAACCCGCAGTCCCGAGACACCCATCCCGCCCACGCGTTGCACATCACCCCCGGAACCCTCACGCTCGCCACGCTGCGCAGCGTGCATCAAGGCCCGGTCCGCCTGACTCTGGACGAGGGCGCCAGCGCGGCCATCAATCGCAGCGTGGCCTGTGTCGAGCAGATCATCGCCGAGGACCGGACGGCCTACGGCATCAACACCGGTTTCGGCCTGCTCGCGCAGACGCGTATCGCGCGCGACGATCTGGAAAACCTCCAGCGTTCGCTGGTGCTCTCGCATGCCGCCGGCGTGGGCGCCGCGCTCGACGACGCGCTGGTGCGCCTGATCATGGTGCTGAAGATCAACAGCCTCGCGCGTGGGCTTTCGGGCATTCGCCGCGTGGTGATCGATGCGCTGATCGCGCTGGTCAACGCCGAGGTGTATCCGCGCATTCCGGTCAAGGGATCGGTCGGCGCGTCGGGCGATCTCGCGCCGCTCGCGCATATGTCGCTGGTGCTGCTCGGCGAGGGCACGGCGCGCTATCGCGGCGAGTGGCTCGACGCGCGCGAGGCGCTCGCGGTTGCGGGCCTCAAGCCGCTCAATCTCGCGGCCAAGGAAGGCCTCGCGCTGCTCAACGGCACGCAGGTGTCGACGGCCTACGCGCTGAAGGGTCTCTTCGAAGCCGAAGACCTGTTCGCGGCAGCGAGCGTGTGCGGCGCGTTGACCGTCGAAGCCATGCTCGGCTCGCGCACGCCGTTCGACGCGCGCATTCATGCGGCGCGCGGCCAGCGCGGGCAGATCGACTCCGCTTCGGTTTATCGTCATCTGCTGGGGGAAACGAGCGAAGTCGGCCATTCCCACGCCGATTGCGAGAAGGTCCAGGACCCGTACTCGCTGCGTTGCCAGCCGCAGGTCATGGGCGCGTGCCTCACGCAGATCCGCAATACCGCCGACGTGCTCGTCGTGGAATCGAATGCGGTCTCGGACAATCCGCTGGTGTTCCCCGATGAAGGCGACGTGGTGTCGGGCGGCAACTTCCACGCGGAACCGGTCGCCATGGTGGCCGACAATCTCGCGCTCGCGCTGGCCGAAATCGGCGCGCTCAGCGAGCGGCGCACCTCGCTGATGATGGACAAGCACATGTCGCAACTTCCCGCGTTTCTGGTGGAGAACGGCGGCGTGAACTCCGGCTTCATGATCGCGCAGGTGACGGCGGCCGCGCTGGCCTCCGACAACAAGGCGCTCGCGCATCCGGCGAGCGTCGACAGCCTGCCGACTTCGGCGAATCAGGAAGACCACGTTTCGATGGCGCCCAATGCAGGCCGTCGTCTCTGGGAAATGGCGGACAACGTGCGCGGGATTCTCGCGATCGAGTGGCTCGCGGCATGTCAGGGACTCGATTTCCGCACGGGCCTGAAGACGACCGATGCGCTGGAAACGGCGCGCCACATTCTGCGTCAGGTCGTGCCGGTCTACGGTCAGGATCGCTATTTCGCGCCCGATATCGAGCTGGCCAGCGCGCTGATCGGCGAGCGTCATCTGAGCGCCTTGCTGCCTGCGGGCGTGCTGCCGAGCCTTTGAGTCGACGCCGCCGTCGAGCGGCGCGACGCAGCAAGCAGCACCCCGCAGCACACGGAAACACAAAACGGCCGCCGTTCTCAAACAGGTTGCGCGCGCAATCAGTCTGTGAAATCAATGCGCGCAACCTGTTGCATCGCGAACGGAAAAAGCCGGGACATCACGGAGACAAAGTGGAAAATCTGCAACGTAATCTCGGCGCGCGCCATATCCGCTTCCTTGCGATCGGATCGGCCATCGGCACGGGCCTGTTCTATGGTTCGGCGTCGGCCATTCAACTGGCGGGACCGGCGGTCATTCTCGCGTACATCATGGGCGGCGCGGCCGTCTACATGGTGATGCGAGCGCTCGGCGAGATGGCCGTCCGCAATCCGGTATCGGCGTCGTTCGGACGATACGCAGCCGATTATCTCGGGCCGCTTGCAGGCTTTCTCACCGGCTGGACCTATATCCTCGAAATGATCATCGTGGGCCTGGCCGATGTCACGGCCTTCGGCATCTACATGGCGTTCTGGTTTCCGCACGTGCCGCAGTGGATCTGGGTGCTTGCGATCGTCGTGCTGATCTGCGCGCTCAATCTCTGCAATGTGCGGTTTTTCGGCGAACTGGAATTCTGGCTCGCGCTCGCGAAAATTCTCGCCATCGGCGCGATGATCGTGGGCGGCGCAGCGATCATTTTCCTCGGCATCGGCATGAAAGGCGACCAGGCCTCGGGCTTCGCGAACCTGTGGTCGCATGGCGGGTTCTTTCCGCACGGCAGCGCGGGTCTGATCGCCTCGCTTGCCGTGGTGATGTTCGCGTACGGCGGCGTCGAGATCATTGGAATTACCGGCGGCGAAGCGAAGGATCCGGAAGTCGTGCTGCCCAAGGCCATCAATGCCGTGCCCGCGCGTATTCTGCTGTTCTACGTGCTGACCATGGTCGTGCTGATGGCCGTGTTCCCGTGGAGCGCGATCGACGGCAAGGGCAGCCCGTTCGTGCAGATCTTCACGGGCCTCGGCATCAAATCGGCGGCGACGGTCCTCAATATCGTCGTGATTTCCGCGGCGGTTTCGGCGATCAACAGCGATATCTTCGGCGCGTGCCGCATGATGTACGGCATGGCCAAACAGGGACACGCACCGCGCGTGTTCGCGCGCACGTCGCGCGCGGGCGTACCGTGGGTGACGGTGCTCGTGATGGCGGGCGCGCTGCTCGGCGGCGTGGTGCTGAACTATCTGATCCCCGACCAGATCTTCGTGATCATTGCGTCGATCGCGACCTTCGCAACGGTCTGGGTCTGGCTGATGATCCTGCTTTCGCAATTCAGAATGCGCACGTGTTTGTCCGCCGAAGAAGTGCGCGCGCTGAAATTCAAGGTGCCGCTGTGGCCGGTGGGCCCGGCTGTGGCGATTGCGTTCATGCTGTTCGTCATCGGCATTCTGGGCTACGAGCAGGACACGCGAATCGCCCTTTATGTCGGCGCGGCCTGGATCGCGCTCGTATCGGCGGGCTGGTTCCTGTTCGGCAAACGCAATAGCGTGGAGTCGTTTGCCGAAGAAGCGGGGACGATGTAATCGTGAATGGCGTCGCGATCAGCGTTCGATGGTGACATCCTGATCGTCGCCCATACCGTGATAGCCGCCCTGGAATATGACCGTCACGTTGCGAGGATTTTGCGCGCGATAGACGTTGGCATAAATCGGGGTGGACACGGTGCCCGTGCCACAGGGGAATTTCAATTCTTTATCGACGTGTCCGCTTTTGATATCGACGAGCCGCAAACGCGACATCGAAAGCGGGCAATCGCTGGCCGATTCGTACACGCCCAGCAATAGATAGTGCTTCGTGTGATGCCACATCGGAATTTCAACCGTGCCGCCAAGGCGAGGAGAATCGCCGGTGTCGTTCAAACTCGCGACCTGATGCAGCGCGATCGGCAGATTCTTTTTGCCGTCGCGCCACTCGCCCGATGCTTGCGCGCCATTCACGCTGAGCGAGATAGGGCAGGGAGCCGGATGCGTGGCCGACGCCGCCGGCACTTTGGGCGAATCGCCGAACGAGGCCGGCTCCGCGGCTTCGCACAGTTGCAGCGAGCCATCGGCGAGTCGTTTGCCTTGCAGCGCGATGGGCGTGCGATGCGCGTCGTAATAGTAACTGCCGTCCACGTGCGACTCGGGCGAATTGTCGCTCATTTGAATCGACAGATGAACAGGCAGGTCGCCGATGGTACCGGCGTAGTTTTTAACGTCGTACCATCCTGCATGCGCTGACGAAATGACAGAAAATAAAATCGCGCCCAGGGTCACGCGAGAAAAGTCGGCTTTGTACTTCATCGGGTTGAATTCGTTTTCGAATTTTGCTGTGACGGATTATGCGTCGGTGTTTTTCACGGGCAATGTCGTACCGGGCCAAATGGCCGGTCGTCCACTGAGTCGCTCGACAAGATAGCGGCCGATCACATCGGCGGGCGTACCGTAGTCGCCAGCGGCGGCATTCACCAGAACGACAATCGCGCGCTGCTTTTCGCGGCTGAAAGCGGCGTAGCTCGTGTAGCCACCCGTTCCGCCGGTGTGGAAATGCGTGTCGCCGTCATGTTGATGGAGCCAGCCGAGACAGATCGCGAGGTCGTCGCTCAGCTTGTTGCGCGGCTTTTGTGCATCTTCGAGCGCGGCATTCAACGTGTCGCCAACCGTTTTCGATGCGTCTTGCCGATTTCGCGGAAGATAGAACGCCTCAAGATAAGCCAGCAAATCGTTTGCCGTCGCGCGCAGCGCGCCTGCGGCTTCGAGTGCGTTCAGCTTCCACGGCCCCGACGGACGCCCATTGGCGCGATGCCCTTGCGTGAAGCGCGCTTGTTGCGCCTCGCTGAGATCGATGGTGGTATCGATCAGCCCGAGCGGTTCGAGCACACGTTCTGCGAGCAAGTCGAAGAACGGTTTCTTTGCACGATTCGCCAGCGCATAGCCCAGCAAACCCGCACCGAGATTGCTGTAATTGAAACTCGCGTCGTCCGGCTTGCTCGTTCCGTATGACTCGATGAATGCGAGTAACTTCGTTGCGTCGTAATCGGCGTAAGGGTCGTCGCGATTGGCGGGCTGCATATTCGACGGCATGCGGGGCAAGCCCGAATGATGCGTCGCCAGATCGAGCAGCGTGATTGCCTGCGAGGTGGATTCCGGCGCATCAGGCAGCGGCAGATATTGCCTGACGGCGTCGTCGAGCCTGACTTCGCCTTGCGCGGCCATTTGCGCGAGCAGCAATGCCGTGAAGGTTTTGGTCACCGATCCGATTTCGAAAATCGATTCTGTATTTGCCGCGCCAAACGCCTTGATGGTGCGCTCGCCATGCTGCGAAATTCCGATCACCACCGCGCCTTCGCGACCCGGCGACAACCAGCCGGTCGTGAGGATATCGCCGAGATCGTGAGCAAGCTGTGCACTCAATGCGTGCGCCGGAACAGGCGGCAATTCGGGCAAGATGCGCGGCGGCGCTAACGGCTGAATTCGCGTGATCTGCGTCTGTCGCGCGAATTCGAGCGGGCGATCTGCCAACTGAAGCCAGCGTCCGGTGAGGGTGTTGCCATCGGCGGAAAGCGTGCCGGTCCATTTGCCGCTGACCGAGGGCACGTCGAAATTCAACGCATCGCCATCGCAGGTCATGTTGTCGCCCGCAAGGCCTGTCTTGTACTGATCGAGACTGTCCAGCGTAGCGAACATGCGCTCGTGCTGATCGGTCTTGATGATGAGCTGAATGTCCAGCCTGCCGTTCTCGGTCGTGAGCGTGCCGAGCCAGATACCGTCGAAACGCGATGGTCGCGCGGATGCCACGAACGTATCGCGGACGAGGTTGAGCGTACTGGTGCTGCCTTGCATCCATTTGCCCGCCAACGTCACGTCGTCGGCTTCCAGCGCGCCGGACCAGCTCGCGTTCGCGGCGGGCACCGCGAATTCGAGCGTGCGCCCCGGCGTATCCGCAATCGTGCATTCGAGATCGTATGTGCCCTGGTCGGGGCTGTCGAGCGTGAGCGTGAGCTGGCCCGCGTCGCTCCACGCGCAGTGCAGAACGATGGGCAGACCGGCGAGGCGGCCGGTGTACGAACCGGCTGGAATCTGTTGAGCCGCGGGCATAGGGATTCTCGGCGAAGTCAGTGCGTGGGCGGTGCAATCCGTGGCGCAGCGATCGCGTGCGCAGGTCGCAGGCATCGCCAGAAACGTGGCGGGAATTGTAGCGTCGATCCACGATTTATCCGCGCCAGAACGCCGGGCGCTCGCCGACTCAACAAACGCGGAACTGGTGCGTACCCGTTATTGCGTCCCCAAGTCTCCCGAGCCGCCGCGCCCGCCTGCAAAGGCCTTTCCACGCGCGCCTTTCATACCTTTCAGTCTCCGCCCGCCATTCCGGAACAGTGCATAAAACAGTACCTTGCATAAAACAATACCGCCTGCTACATTGCAGTCCATGATTTCGCGGAAACGAGTTGTACGCATCATGCGTGTATTGCAAGGTACCGTGTGATGCACACTATCGAAGACGGATTTGAATGAAGACCCAGCTAAAGAAGGGAACGCTCGACATGTGCGTGCTGGCCGTGCTGGCGCGCGGCGACAGCTACGCCTACGAACTCGTCTCGACGCTATCGGAAACCATGGAAATCAGCGAAGGCACGATCTATCCGCTGATGCGCCGCCTGCAGGCGGAAGCCTGGGTGTCCACGTATTTCGTCGAGTCGAGTTCCGGGCCGCCGCGCAAGTACTACTCGCTGACGGCGGCGGGGCGCAGCAGCCTCGCGAGCATGGAAGAGGAATGGCGCAGTTTCGTCGATGAAGTCAACGGTGTGCTCGGGTTGCCGGGCGCGCCTCTCGGAACAGGGGACCAGCAATGACGCAGGACGCATTCATCGAGCAGTTGCGGCATGAACTGCGGAGTTTGCCGAAGCATGTCGTCGACGACATCGTCGCCGATTATCGCGAGTACATCGGCGACGCGCTCGCGGCCGGACGCAGCGAAGCCGACGTGATCGCGGCGCTCGGCGATCCCGTGAAACTGGCGCGCGAACTGCGCGCGCAGGCGAGCTTCCGCCAGTGGGAAACGCGCCGCTCGTTTGGCAATCTGCTGCGCGTGATCGTGTCGATCGCGGGCCTCGGAATCGTGCAGCTGTTTCTGCTCGTGCCGTTCATTTTTTATCTGACGCTGCTCACGTGCGGCTACGTGCTCTCGGCGACGATGCTCATCACGGGGCTCGCGACCGTGGTGCTGCTCAGCAGTCATCACGCGTTCGGCTGGCCGTCGACGGACCGCATTCCGTTCAGCTTTCAGGGCAGCAGCCAGGACAGCAGCGAAAGCGCGGACGACGGCGACGCATCGCAGCGTCGTGCGAACGGCGACGCCGCGATGCTCAAGCGCGTCAACGTGCCGGACTTTCGCGTCGACGGCGATCGCTTCGTGCTGCAACCGCAGCCCGGCACGCATATGTCGATCGTGACCACGTCGGGCACCGTCGAATTGCGCAACGAAAGCGGCAAGCTGCACGTGACGTCGACGGGCGGCGCGACCGCCGGGTTCGACGTGAAGGGCAACACATGGACGATTCCGCGCGCCAACGTCGTCGCGCTCGACATCGGCACCGGCAGCGGCGACACGCTCTCGGCCGCGCGAATGGGCGGCAGCGCGGGCGACATGGCGTGGGAAGTCAAGAGCGACGGCGAGCACGTGTCGTTCGTCGAGGGCGGCAAGGACGGCCCGCGACTCGCGGTGCACAGCGAAGGCGACTCGGTGGTGATCGACAAGAATCACGTCGCCATCGATAGCGGCGACGATCACGTGCTCATCGTCGGCCCGCATGGATCGAGCATCGGCGCGCTGCTGTACGGCGTCGCGATGCTGGCAGGCGGCGCGCTTGGTTTGTGGCTCTGCGTGTGGCTCACGCGCTTCACCTGGCGCGGCCTCGTGCGCTATGTGCGGCGTCACGCCGAACGCATCGCCGAACGACTCGAACACGGCGCGGCCTGATACGCGCGCCCGCAGTGAACATCGACAACGCAGTCTTTTTCCTCGAACAGGACATCGTCATGAATCTGCACTTTCTCTCCAGCACCGCGCCGGTTGCGCGCGCCGATGAACATCGCATTCGCCGCGTGCAGGCCGCGCGTTGTTTTGCCTGGCTTGCTCACGGTTTTGCGGTCGCGCGTCAGCGGCCCGTGGCGTGGCTTTTTGCCGTGCTCGCTTGCGCCGATCTTGTCACGCTGTTCGAACTCGCGCCGCGTCTGAGCGTGCTGGCGCCGCTCGTCGCGCCGCTGGCGATGGCCGTGTTCGTGTTGATGCAGGAGCGTGCCGAACACGCGCGTCCCTGGACCTTCGGCGAAACGTGGCGCGCGGTCGATGAACATCGCGATGCGTTGCTTGCTGTCGGCGTGATGGCTGCGGCGATGGCGGCCGCCGGTTATTTCGCGGCGCACATGCTGGCGCACATGCATGGGCTGCGCGCGTGGGCCTGGCTGGCTGCGCTGCCGTTCTATGGGGTTGCGCTCGCGTCGTTCTGGTTCGCGCCCGCGTTGATCGTGCTGCGCAACCGCACGCCGTTCGACGCGATGATGACGAGTGCGCGCGCCGTTGCGCGCAACTGGCCGGTCGCGTTGATTTACGCGGCGGTGATGGGGGCTTATGCGTTCGCTGTGTCGGCGATGCCGATGACGTTGAGCGGCGTGGTCGTTACGCCGGTGCTGGCTGCGCTGATCGTGCTGGGTGCGTATGGCAGCTATCGCGATCTGCTGGGCGAGTGAGTGCGGTGTCGGACTGCGGTTTTTTTGCGGAATCCTGCGCCTTATTATTTCCCGCGCTACGAAGCAGCATGAAAAGCCGTGCTTTATCGACAGTCGACACAAGGACAAACATGCCACGCGCTTCGACCGTGATTCGTGCTCTGTTTGCCGTGTGTCTTCTCGCGGCTACCTTCAATCATGTCCACGCGATTCTGCAAAATGGTTGGCTGTGGGATTACGGTTATGGCAACCGGATTGCGCTGGCGAGCAAAATCTACTGGGACGCGTTGACCTTTCTCGATCCGCTCGCCGCTTTGCTTTTATTCGTCAAACCCCGGCTGGGAATCTGGCTGACTGTTTCGATCATATTCAGCGACGTCGTGCACAACACGTACTACGTCGCCGCGAACGATCAATGGTCCGCACCGTTCTATCTGGCCCAGGTCGGTTTTCTCGTGGTTGTTCTTGGCCTCGCACCTGTCGCGATGCGGGCGTTTCCCGCCGCGCGTCAGGCTGCGGTTTAAGACATCGGCGGACTTACGCAGCGCAATATCTCACACGAACGAGTCCACTAAACTGCCTCACCGCGTCGCCCATCGCATATAGCCCATCGCTTATAGCCCATCGCCGATGCCATGCCGCTTCCCACATTCCACACTGACCGTCTGACACTCCGGCCTCGCACGCTACAGGACTTCGACGCGTGCCTCGCGATGGATCGCGATCCCGAAGTCGTTCGATTCGTCGTTGGCCCGTGGAGCGATCTTCAGGCGCACAAGCGCTTTCTCCACTCGCGCATTGAAGCGCGTTTCAGCGAGGGATTGGGTTACTGGTCGATTTTCGCGAAGCGCGATCCCGAGCGCTTTCTCGGCTGGGTGTTGCTCATCCCCTACGATGCCGTTGGCCCCGAGTTTGAAATCGGCTGGCGTTTAAACCGGGCAGCGTGGGGGCAGGGATATGCGACGGAGGCGGCACGTCCCGTCCTCATTCACGCGCTTCGCACGCTTGCACTGCCGGAGATCGTGGCGGACATTCATCCGGAGAATCGCGCGTCGAGCCATGTCGCGTCGAAGTTGGGGATGACGCATCGCGGCGATGGTATCGACGACGGCGTGCCGTACAGCCGCTATGCCATCACGCGAGACGAATTTCATCTGTCGAGCGACGGCGGCACGAATCACCCTTAACCCAGCCGCCCGATACGTCGATACATCGATCCGCGCCGGAATCAGCGCTTGCCACGCCCACCGGCAGGTTTCCCGGCAGGCTTACCCGAGGCCTTCCCGGCAGGCTTCCCCGCTGGTTTGCGCGCACCACCCGAACCCGCCGCAGACTTCTTTGCAGCAGGCTTGCCGCGCGGTTTCTGCGTGCTGAACGGATTCACCCAGCCCGGCCCCGGACCGTCGCCCGGCTGCGCCGGCTTGCCGGCCAGAACCCCGGCGACCACTTGCGGCACCTTGGCTTTCTTCGGTTTTTTCGGCTTCTTGAGGATTTCCCCGCTCGCGCTGGTTTCCGGCACACGATGATCGGCGAGGAAACCCGGCTCCTCCTCGCGGCGCAGCGTTTGCCGGATCAGCGCTTCGATCGCGGCCAGTTGCGGCGCTTCATCGGCGCACACGAGCGACACGGCCACGCCGCTGGCGCCCGCGCGGCCGGTCCGGCCGATACGGTGCACATAGTCCTGCGCGACGATCGGCAGATCGACGTTGATCACCAGCGGCAGATCGTCGATATCGAGTCCGCGCGCGGCCACGTCGGTGGCCACCAGCATCTGCACTTCACGCGCCTTGAAGCGCTCCAGCGCGCGCAGACGCGCCGGTTGCGGCTTGTCGCCGTGGATCGTATCGACCGAATAACCGGCTTTTTCCAGCAGGGTCGCGAGGTAATCGACACCGTTGCGCGTCTTGACGAACACCAGCGCGTTCTGCCACTTGTTGCGCGCCACGAGGTGCATGAAGAGCTCGGGCTTGTTGCGCTTGTCGACCGTCACGACCCACTGCTTGATCTTGCTGGCCGTCGCATTGGGCGGGCTGACGCTGATATCGACCGGATTGCGCAGAATGCCCGCCGCCATGGTGCGGACTTCTTCGCTGAAGGTCGCGGAGAACAGCAGCGTCTGGCGTCTCGCGGGCACCGCTTCGAAGACCGCGTTCAGTTCGCGCGCAAAGCCGAGGTCGAGCATGCGATCGGCTTCATCGAGCACGAGCGTCTGCACCTGATCGAACTGCACGGCGTTCTGACGATGAAGATCCAGCAGACGGCCCGGCGTGGCGACGAGCACGTCCACGCCTTTGCGCAGCTTCATCATCTGCGGATTGATGCTCACGCCGCCGTAAGCGGCGAGGAATCGCAGGTCGAGGCCTTTGCCGTATTCGATGAAGCTCTGCACCAGCTGCTCGGCGAGTTCGCGCGTCGGCACGAGCACCAGCACGCGCGCGCGGTTGCTCGACACCGCCGGGCCGTTCTGCACGAGCCGTTGCAGCAGCGGCAGTGCGAAACCGGCCGTCTTGCCGGTGCCGGTCTGCGCGGCGGCCACGACGTCCTTGCCGCTGAGCACGGCGGGAATCGCCTTTGCCTGCACCGGCGTCGGCGTCTGGTAGTTGAGATCCCGCAGAGTGCGCTGCAAGGGATCGATCAGGCCTAGCGTGGCGAAGGACATGGGGCAGTTTCCGGACTAAAACCGCAATTCTAGCGGTTACCGCGCCGATTGCGACGCGCGCCGCGTGTCGACGCGCATCGCGCATGCCGTTTTTTGCGCCGTTGCCCTCAGAAGCCGAAGCCGCCGCCATCCACGTTCAGCACCTGGCCGGTGACGAAGCGCGCGTCGTCGGAAACGAGAAAAGCCAGTGCGCCGGTCAGGTCGTCGGGTTCCTCGGTGCGCGGAATGAACTGCCGCGCGCGCACCGCTTCGAAGGCTTCGGCGGGCAGATTCGCCGCGCTGCCGGGATGACGCGTCAAGCCCGGCGAAATGGCGTTCGCGGTCACGCCATGCGCGCCGAGTTCGGACGCGAGCGCGCGCGTCAGGCCGATCACCGCCATCTTGCTGCTCGCGTAGGCGCTCATGCCGGGCGGCGGTCCCCACACGGTGCTCGATGCGAGATTGACGATGCGGCCCCAGCCGCGCTCGACCATTCCGGCCGAAAACGCCTGGGCGAGCAGGAAGGGCGCGTCGACGTTGACCGTCATGATCTGCCGCCACAGCGTCGCGGTGATGGTGGCGAGCGGCGCCATCGGCATGAAGGCCGCGTTGTTGACGAGCACGTCGACCTTGCCGGTGCGCTCGATGACTTCGGCGGCGAAGCGGGCGATATCGTCGGGTTCGCCGAGGTCGCAGGCGAGCGCGATGGCGCGGCCACCGGCGGCGTTGATGCGCGCGGCCAGCGCATCGCACGGCGCGCGATCGGTCAGCACGAGTGTGTGGCCGCTGGCGGCGAGGCGCCATGCGAAGGCTTCGCCGAGGCCGCCGGCGGCGCCCGTGACGACCGCCACGCGGCCGTTATCGGGTGAAAAATCGCTCATGGTGAGTTCCCTGGTTTCAAGCGGGCGGATAGTGGCGCAAGGGTGATTCACAACGGATCGCGCAACGCCTGCTGCGCCGCGACCATGATGCGCGTGTGTTCGTCGCGCGAGCCGCCTTCGCGTTCGATCTCGCCCAGCCGCCCCGACGCCGACACGACGAGCCGCGCGCGGTCGTAATGGCGACCCGCGTAAGCGAGCAGCGCGCCTTCGAGCGAATGGCGTCGGCGCAGTTCGTCGGCGAGCACGAGCGCGCCTTCCACGGCGATGCCCGCGCCCGAGGCGAGATGCGGCGTGGTCGCGTGCACGGCGTCGCCGAGCAGCACCACGCGGCCGCGATGCCACGGTCCCTCGATCATATGCCCCGCGAGCGGACGATACAAAACGCGGTGATCCTCGAGCGTGCCGTCGAGCAGCCCTTCGCGCAGCCTCGCGAGCGGGCCGTCGAATTCTTCGAGCAGATCGGCGAGCAGTTGCGGCCACTTGTCCGGCGCTAGGAAATCCATGCCTTCGCGTTTGTCGAGCACGAACAGATAGCACTGCGTCGCGCTGATCGGATTCATGCCCGCCTTGGTGGTCTTGCCCATGTAGATCGTCGAGTTCTCGCGTTCGCGCGGCACCACCGCGCGCCACGATCCCTGACCCGTGAAGCGCGGCCCCGCGAAATCAGGCTTGACGTGGCGGCGCACCGCGGAATTGACGCCGTCCGCGCCAATCACGAGGTCGTAACGCGCGCGCGTGCCGTCCGTGAAGACGACGTCGACGCCTTCTTCATCTTGCGCGAGCGTTTCGAAACTCACGCCGAGGCGCACGTTCGCGCCCGCGCGCTGCGTGGCGTCCGCGAGGATCGCGGCGAGCGCGCTGCGCATGATGCCGGCCGCGCCCGGCAGATCGTCCGCGCCGTGCGCCGAGGCGATCGGCACGGTGGCCGTGAGCTGGCCGCTCGCGTCGCAGATATCGACGGCGCGCCACGAGCCGCCCACGCGCAGCACGTCGGCGACCACGCCGACTTCGCGCAGCGCGCGCAGCGTCGGTCCGCTGATGGTGATGCCTGCGCCGTCGGGCGCCCACTGCGGATTGAGTTCGACGAGATCGACCTCGATGCCCTGGCGGCGCAGCATGATCGCCGCGCACATGCCGCCGATGCCGCCTCCCACGATCAAGACCTTGTTGACGAGTGCCATGGTGTCTCTCTGTGTTTTATCGTTGCGTAATGACTGCATAGGTCTGAATGGAGCGACGAAGAACGCGCGCCTCAGGCGAGCGTGCCGCCCAGTTGTTCCGCGAGCCAGTCCGCGATGCGGTTGCCGGCATTGAGCGGATTGTCGAGCGAGCTATGTTCGACGCCGCCTTCGCGCGCGGTGAAAACGAAGAGATCCTTCTTCGGGCTGTTGGTCAGCTGATCGAAGGTTTCGTGCGCATATTTGAGCGGAATCTGGCGATCGTTCTCGCCGTGCGTCACCAGAAACGGCACGCGAATGCGATCGAGCACGCCGTTCAGATGCATGAATTCGGCCTTGGCGAAAAAGTCATCCTGATCCTTCGCGCCGAACACCCATTGCACGTGCTTCCAGTAATGCGGCACGGGATTTTCGCCTTCGCGTTTCAGGCGTGCGTGCTGCACGGCGCGCCAGTCGTGATTGGCGCCCCAGACCGCGCCGCACGCGAAGCGCGGCTCGAACGCGACCGCGCGCGGACAGTAATAGCCGCCCAGCGACACACCGAGCGCGCCAATGCGCTGCGGGTCCACTTCCGCGTGCGCTTCGAGCCAGTCGACGATCGGCGCGGCCCAGACCTCCGTGTTGTGCACGGCAGGCAGTGCCTGCAAGCGCAGCGCTTCGCCCGTGCCCGGTTGATCGACGAACAGCGCGGACAGGCCGCGTCGCGCGAACATCGTGCCCATCACGCTCTTTTGCAGCATTTCCTTGGTCGAATCGAGTCCGTTCATGACGACGACGATCGGCGCGCGCTGGCCCGCTTGCAGCCCTTCGGCGCGCACGTAGAGCGCGGCAAGATGCGTGTCGCCGTATGGGATCTCGACGCGCACGCAATTCTCGCGGCCGAGCGTGCGGCCGCGTTCGAACTGTTCGAGCGAACGCTGATAGATCGCGAGGCGCGCTTCGAAGCCGTGTGCCTGCATGCGTTCGGCGATGCCGTAATACAGGCCCGCACGCGCGTATTTTTCGCCGGCGGACAGCGTGTGGCCGCGCGCGAGATCGTCGTCGGCGAGGGCGCTGAGCTGATCGGCGCCGGCCTTCCACGCTTCATAGAAAGCCACCGTGCCGGGATCGTCGCCGGCGAGCGCCGCGTCGCGCAGCGGCGCGCACATGGCGTCGACTTCGCCGATATTGCCGCCGTGCGTGAGCGCGATCATCGTCGAAAGGCTCCACACGTAATTGGTCGGAAAGTACTGGAACATGGTGATAGTCCGTTTAAATGTCGAAGACCGAGGGCAGGTCGGCGGCGATCCATACTTCGCCGTCGACGACGCGCGCGGGTACCTTGATAAGCGACTTGCCGGTGCACGGCCCGGCGAAACACAGGCCCGTGCGGATGTCGAAATGCGCGGAGTGCGCGTAGCAGACGATGTGCTGTCCATCGCCGGACAGAAAGCGGTCCTGGCGATATTCCATCGGCCGATGTTCGTGCGGGCAGTCGTTGAGCCAGACGAAGACTTCGTCGCCCTGACGCACGACGCACAGACGGTCGTCGAAGCCCTCGCGCAGCATGCCGCGCGCGCCGCCGTCGGGCAGCGCGTCGAGCGTGCAGAGCAGGCGCTCTCCGGCGTGCGTGGTCATTCGCCGGGCGCCCATTTGTTGCGGGCGTCGAACAGGAAGATCTGCGAGTTGTCGGAACCCGGATCGACGGCGCGCGGCGTCCAGCTCGCGTCGTGCAGGTCCATGTCCGCGTCGAACTCGATCGTCGCGCCGAACGGGCTGTTGAAATACCAGAAGAAGTTGCTGCCCAGAATATGGCGGCCCGGTCCCCAGAAGCTCTTGTAGCCCTTCTTCACGAAGTTCCAGCCGTGCTGCAGCACTTCGGCGGGCGAGCCCAGATGGAACGTGAAGTGATTGCAGCCGATCATGTGATCGTTCTGGCTTTCGATCATGAAGAGCGTGTGATGATCGTTTGTGCCCGCCGGACGCATGAACGGCCCAAGATGATTGAAGCGGTCGGTCACGACGAAACCGAGGCGAGCGTAGAACGCTTCCGCCTTCTGCACGTCGTCCACGAAATAGACGACGTGCGAGAGCGTGCGCGGCTTGATGACTTCATCGGGATTCGCGGCGCAGTCGTTGGGCGCGCGTCCGGCGGGCTGGCCCGGCACGTTGAAGCCCAGATAGCGCGCGTCATAGGCGCGGCGTTGCGTGACCATGAAGGCGACGCCGAAGCCCGCATCGTCCATGCAATGTACGGTGCCGTCGGCGTCCACGCGCACGTCGCATTCCGCTTCGAGATGCGCGCGGATCGTGGCGAGTGTGTCCGCGTTGTCGACGCCGTAGACCGTTTCGCGCAGGCAGGGCGTGGCGGCTTTCGGCGGCAGCGGCGGCAGGCGCGGGTCGTCGGCGGGGCGCATGACGAGGCCCGTGCCGTCGAGCGCGGTGAAGACGCCGCCGTGCGCGGGATCGTATTCGACTTCGTCGAGGCCGTAGTCGTGCAGGTACTGGCGGGCTCCCGCCATGTCGTCGATGCCGAAGACGAGATATTCGAGTCCAACGATCTGCATAATCAGGAATCCTTTTCATTGGTATCGCAGCGCTTCAATTGCGCGGCGACACCGGGTATTCAATGAGCGATGGCGCGGGTGATCAGTTGTTCGACCGTGCCGTCGTGACGCAGGCCGAGCTGTTCGGCTTCGGGCGTCAGCAGCGGCGGATAGGCGGCGAACAGCCGCTCGATGAACGGGTCGGGCGCGTAGGTCACGAGCGCCTTGCGTGACTCGCCGAAGCGCGCGGCGAGCGCATCGACCACTTCGGCGATGGTGAGGCGCAGCACCGGCATCTGATAGCTGCGCCGCGCGTTGAAGCGTTCCGCGTCGACGGTCGCCGCATGCAGCAGATTGTCGACGCACGCGCCCACCGAAATCCACCAAGCCACGCCTTCGGGCGAGACCGGCACCGTGATCGCTTCGTTGGCGGCGAGCTTCCAGAACAGCTGGCTCATGAACGCCGACATCATGCCCGCGCCGTCGCCGGGCCGCGCCACCACGCCGGGCAGGCGCAGCGAGCAGCCCTGCACCCAGCCGAGGCGCGTGGCGTCGGCGACCAGCGCTTCGCCCGTCAGCTTGTGCGCGCCGTAGCTCAATGCGGGCGCGGGCAGCGTGCGTTCGTCGACGACCTCGGGCAGTCGCTCGCCGTAGACGGCCACCGTGCTCGCGAACACGAAGCGCGGCGGTCGCGCCTGGCCGCGCAGATCTTCGAGCAGGCCGAGCGTGGCGTCGAGATTGATCGTGCGGCCGAGCGCGTAGTCGCGCTCCGCCGCGCCGCCGGGAATGCTCGCGAGATGGAACACGGCATCGACGGGCGATGCGTAGGCTTGCGCGCGCACGCTCGCATCGGCGATGCTGCCTGCGAGTTGCGTCACGCGCGCGTCGGCGTGCGGCGCATCGAACGCGATATCGAGCAGCGTGAGTTTCGACACCGCGCGTGCGCCGAGGCCGTCGGCGAGCAGACGTTTGACGAGCGCGCGCCCGACGAACCCTTGCGCTCCGGTAACGACGACATGGCTCATTGCGCATCTCCCTTGCGGAACGGCAGCGTGGCGAGGAACGCCAGGCGCGAGGCGCCGAGCATCTTGAGGCCGGCGCGCGCGGAAGACGCGTCGAGGCGCGCTTCCATCGGCATGGTGCCGAAGCTCTTGCCCTTGATGACGAGTTCGTTGCCGACGCGTTCCAGCGACTCCACGTGCATCAGTTCCTCGTCGGCGGGACCGCGCAGCACCATGCCTGCTTTCTTCGGCGCGTGGCCGTTCGCCGTCGCGGGCACGCCGCTGTCCTGGCGCGCGCCCTTCGCCACGCTGCCGAAGTCCATGCCGAGCTGCTCGAACATCTTGATGGCCGTGGCGCGGCCCGCGCCGTACACGCCGCCGCCCGGATGCTGGAACGGTCCCGCGAGATAGAGGCGCTCGACGCCCGGCACGGTGAACTGGCCGAGGTCCGGCGTGGGGCGATGGCCCGCGCTTTGATAGAAGTAGGGCGCCACGCCGTGCAGATCGCCGCGCATCATGCTGTTCGGGCTCGAGCGTTCGAGGTCGACAGGACTGACGATGCTGCGCGCGACGATGTTATCGCTCGTCAGGTTCGAAACGAACTGGCGGTAATGCGCGAGCGAAAGATCGCCGATCTCTTCCTTGAATTCGTCCCAGTGACGCTCGGACCAGCGCTTGTCCTTCACGCTGTACGGCGCGAACGTGATGCCATGGAACATGCCCTTGCCCGCGGGCACGCGCGTTTTGTCGCCGATGCTTTCGTCGCCGCCCGCGCACAGACGGCGCTCGGTGATGAGGCCGCGCTTGAGGTCGTCGAAATCGGCGAGCATCTCGTCGAGCTTGTCCGTGGCCATGAATTCGAGCATGGTCGCGTAGCCCACTTCCTCGCCCGCGTAATAGCGCGCGTTTTCCTTGAGATCGTAGTGGCTCACCATGATCGAGAACGGCGCGAGCGTGGCGCGTTCCGCGCGCTTCAACACGGGCTCGGGCACGCCTTCCACGAAGCGGCGGATCACATGCGGATGAAGCGCGCCGATCACGGCGTCCTTCGCGACGATGGTCTCGCCGCTCAAGAGCTGCACGCCGCTGGCGCGACCCGCGCTCGTGAGAATCTTCGCGACTTCGGCGTTGCAGCGCACTTCGCCACCATACGATTCGATGCAGCGCACCAGCGATTCGGTGAGCTTGCCGCTGCCGCCGATCGGCTGCGAAACGCCGTACGTATGGATGATGCCGGGCATCAGCAGCACGCCCATGCCGGTGCCGAGTTCGTTGGGCGCCTGCAGGTTTTCGCTCACGAGACGCAGCAGATGAATCTTGATCTTGTCGCTCTCGTAGAGTTGATTGACGAGATCGAGGCAGTCGCGGTTCATGTAGTCGAGCATGAGGCGGCCTTCGTCGCTGCGGTCGAGCATGGCGACGAGTTCGCCGAGCGGCGGCGGCGGCGAGTAGAGTCCGGGCATGAACATCTGCAGGACCTGCTGGCTCATCTTCACGAATTCGCGGTACGTGTCGGCGTCTTTCTGCGAGACCTTCGCGAAGCATTCGCAGGTCTTGTCGAGATCCTTGTACGTGAACAGCACCGATTGATCGGGAAAGATCGTGGCGTGCGGCACCGGCGAATAGTGGTATTTCAGGCCATGTTCCGAGAGCAGGCCGAGTTCGTCCTGGCGCAGCATCGGATTGCCCTGAATCATGATGTGCACGCTCGAGTGTTCGTCGTGCCAGTAACCCGGTGTGTTCAGCTCGCGCGTGCTTACGCCGCCGCCCGGCCACGCCTTGCGTTCGAGCACGAGGACTTTCTTGCCGGCTTTCGCGAGATACGCGGCGGCGACGAGGCCATTGTGGCCCGCGCCCATCGCGACGATGTCGTATTGCGTGGTCATGCGCCTGCTCCTGCAATGGCGTGGTGGGCGGCCTGCTGAACGTAGTCCGCCTGAATGTAGCGATGATCGATGGCGCCGAAGATCGATTGACCGTCGCGGCCTTTCATGTCGAAACGCAGACGCTCGCCGAAACGCATCCACGGCGTGCGCGATTCGCCGTGTTCGAGCATTTCGATCGCGCGTTGCTCCGCGAGGCAGGCGGAACCGGTCGCGTGATAATCGACGTTCGAGAACGTGCCCGAACCGAGCAGCATGCCCGCGCGCAGATTGCGGTTGTACGCGATATACGCGATCAGTTCGTGAAAGCCGAAGCTCATTTCGCGGCCGTTCGGCGCGCCGAAGCGCTCGCCGTTGCGCTCGACTTCCATGTCGAGCTGCACGCGGCCGTCCTGCCACGCGTCGCCGAGTTCGTCGGGCGTGACGGCAACCGGCGCGAACGCCGTGGCGGGCTTGGCGAGAATGAAGCCGAAGCCCATGCCCAGTTCGCGAAACAGATGCTTGCGCATGCTCACGTCGTTGAAGAGCACGACGAGGCGCACGTGGGCGAGTGCGTCGGCGGCGCGCGTGCCCATCGGCACGTCGCCGAGAATCACGCCTACTTCGCCTTCGAAGTCGCATTGATCGGCTTCGTCGGGGAACGCGTAGTCGCCGTGCGGGCCCACGAAATCGTCGGCCTGACGCTGGATCAGCACGGGAATCGACGGGTCCGACTTCTTCTCCGGATGGTAGGCCTGCGTCATGATGCGGCCGTGATTGAGGAACGCGGAGGCGTCGATGAACTGATGCGTGCGCGGCAGCGGCGCGCTGCACGCCTGCGCGTCGAAATCGAACGCGTTGGCCGCGCTGCCGTCGTTGAGCGCGTCGTAAAGCGCCTGCAATGCGGCTTGCGTGTGCGTCCAGTCGTCGAGCGCGGCGCGCAGTGTCGGCGCGACGGCGTCGGCGCGAACCGCGCGGCGCAGATCGCGCGAGACGACGATCAGCGCGCCATCGGGATGACCGTTGTTGAGCGACGCGAGTTTCATGGTGTCTGTCTCCTTCGATGTCTTGTCGGTTGATGCGATCAGCGCAGCGGACGTCCGCCGTCGACGGGCAGCACGCAGCCGGTGGTGAAGCGCAGATCGCGCGCGGCGACCAGCACCGCCTGCGCGATTTCCTGCGGATCGGCGAGGCGGCCGAGCGGCGTGCGCGCGGCCTGCTCGTCGCGCCACGCGGTGTCCATCGACTTCACGAATTCGGTGTCGACGAGTCCCGGCGACACCGACACCACGCGGATGCGCGGCGCGAGCGCACGCGCCAGCGACTTCGTGAGATTGTCGAGCGCGGCCTTCGAGGCGCAATAGATCACGTTGCTGCCCATCGCGGTCTGTGCGGCGATCGACGAAATATTGACGACGACCGCGCCGCCCGCGAGCGTGCTGCGGTCGAGCAGCGGACGCAGCGCGCGCACCATCGCGAACGGGCCGCGCACGTTGGTGGCGAGCACGTCGTCGATGAGCGCGTCGGGCATGCCGTCGAGGTCATCGTGCGCGACGAAGCGCGTGGTGCCCGCGCAATTCACGAGCACGTCGCAACGGCCGTAGCGCGTGGCCACGTCGTCGGCGAGGCGCGTGAGGGCGGCGGTGTCGGTCACGGGCGCGGCGAGGGCGCTATGGCCTTCGCCGTCGAGTTGCGCGACGAGCGCATGCGCCGCGTCGGCCGAACTGCGATAACCGGCGACGACGGCGCAACCGGCGAGCGCGAGCGTGCGGCAGATCTGTTCGCCGAGGCCGCCCGTCGCGCCGGTGACGAGCGCGACGGGGCGCTCGCCGTTAAGGGTGGTGAACTTCGTCATGACGTTGCGTGCTTGTCGTGTGTGTCGTGTGTGTCGTGTGTGTCGTGCGTGGCGTTCGGCGTCGAACGGTTCCAGTGCGCGAGCGGCAAACCCGGCACCGGCGAGCGGAAGCTCGCGAGCGTCGTGCCGCCGAGGCTGCCGAGATACACCGTGCGCAGATCGGGGCCGCCGAACGTGAGGCTCGCCATCATCGGCGCGAGCGTGCCGCGGCACGCGCCCATCAGCTCGGGCGTCGTGGTGCCGTCGCGATAGTGCGTTTCGTAGCGCGCGAAGGCCTCGGGATTGCCGTCATCGAGCAGCGTGAGGACTTCGCCTTCGGGCGTGAGCGCGATGAGCTTCTCGTTGAGGATCAGCGTGATCCAGAGATTGCCGTGCGCGTCGAACGCGAAACCGTCCGGAAAGCCGCCGAGATCGGACGGGCCGTAGATCTCGCGGTCGGTGAGCGAGCCATCGTCCTGCACGCGCAGACGCGAAATGCGGCGCGCGTTGGTTTCGACCACGTAGAGCCACGCTTCGTCGGCGTCGAGCCGGATCTCGTTGGTGCCCACGAAGCCGTCCGCGACGATGCGGATGCCGTGTTCGTCGATCAGGCCCACGTAACCGTCGGCGGTCTTCTCGTTGATCGAGCGCGTCCACGGCACCTGGCGCGTGGTCACCGTGAACCAGATGCGGCCGCGCGAGTCGGTCAGCACGAAATTGGTCTTGCCGAGCGGCGCGCCGTCGAGGCGGTCGTAGAGCGTGCGAGAAGCGCCGTCGCGCGTCATCAGTTCGATGGCGTCGGTGCCGAAGTTGGCGATCACGATATTGCCTTCGGCGTCGAACGCGAGACCGTTGGGCAGCGTGCCGCCCATCACGAGTTGCTGGGCGTCGCCGGAAGCGGGCGCGGTGTTCTGCGTGCTGTGCTGCGCGATCAGCGTTTGCGTGCCGTCGGGCGCGATGCGCATGACGCCGCCGCGCGCGTCGGCGGTCCAGAGCGTGCCGTCGGGTTCGGCGAGGATGCATTCGGGGCGCAGCAGATCGCGGCCAACGTGGCGAATCTCGTCGCGGTTGACTTGCCAGCCGTGCAGCGGATTAGTCGATGTCGTCATGGGTGCGTGAATACGTCAACGTGTCAGCAAGATTGGGTAAGGCAACGCGCGTCGGCCTGCAGCGTGAACGCCGGCGCGCATGCCCATGCAGCGTTCATCACGCGTTACGATCGGTGGCGATCGGCGGCGAACGGTTCGAGCAGCTCGATCAGGTTGCCGCCCGCGTCGCGAATGAAGGCCGTGGGATTGCCGTCGACGTTCAGTTCGAACGCGATGTCCGCGCCCGCTTCGCGCAGTGCGGCCACCGCGCCCGGCACGTCGGGCACTTCGAAACACATGTGCTTGTTGCCGTGCGTGCGCAGATCGAGATTGGGCACGCGGCGATCGTCGGGCAGCGGCGCGGCGCCCGGCACCTCGAAGATCTCGATGCGGTACTGCTCGCGGCGCACGAAAGCGATGCGCGCGGGAATCTTGTCGATGTAAAGCTGCTGTTCGAGCGTGAAGCCGAGCATGCGGCCGTACCAGGCGACGGCGGCGTCGAGATCGGGCACGCTGATGCCGAAATGATGGGGTCGCAACGAGGAAAGCAGCGGCTGCTGCGTGCACGGCGCGGTCTGCATGCGGGTTGTCTCCGGCTTGTTGCCGGCCGCTCGGGGCGGCACGGCGAATCGTTTGTATAGCCGTACTGTAGTGGGATTCATTTGTCGAAACCATCAATTCCTAGTGGAAACACGCATTGATGGGATCGGATGCTCGCGGGATAGTCACGCCCCATGAGACTGGGTCACTTCGACATGAATCTGCTGGTCGCGCTCGATGCGCTGCTCGACACGCGCAGCGTCACGCGCGCGAGCGAGCGGTTGCACATCGGCGCGTCGGCAACGAGCAGCGCGCTGGGCCGCTTGCGCGAGTATTTCAACGATCCGCTGCTGATGCAGGTGGGGCGGCGCATGGAGCTCACGCCGCTCGGGCGCAGTCTTGCGCAACCGGTGCGCGAGATTCTGCTGACCGTGCAATCGACGGTGGTGGCGCGGCTCGAATTCGATCCGGCGCAGGCGCGGCGCAACTTCGTGATTCGCGCGTCGGACTATCTCACCACGGTCCTGCTGATCGACGTGGTGCAGCGTCTGCAGCGCGAAGCGCCCGGCATCACGCTGCACATCGCCAACATGGCCGACGACGTGCCCGAGCGTCTCGATCGCGGCGAGGTGGATTTCGTGATCTATCCGAGCGTGTCGGTCAATCCCGATCACCCGTCCCAGGCGCTGTTCGAAGAGACGTTCAGCTGCGTGGTGTGGGAAGGCAATCCGCTCGTGGGCGAGACGCTCACGCCGCAGCAATACGCGGAATTGGGGCACGTGGCCGCCACCTTCGGCGACAGCCGCAGCGCGAGTTTCGAAGGCTTCGTGATGGCCAATCGCGGCATCTCGCGCACGATCGAAGTGACGACCACGAATTTCAACACGCTGCCGCAACTCGTGATCGGCACCACGCGCATCGCGACCGTGCATACGCGCCTCGCGAAAATCTACGCGCATTTCCTTCCCTTACGCGTGCTGCCCTTGCCGATGGAGTTGCCGCGTCTCGTCGAAGTCATGCAGTGGCACGCGATCAACAACGGCGACCCCGCGCACGCGTGGATGCGCCGCGTGTTGCAGGAGCAGGCGCAGGCGAGCGCAGACGCGCCGGGCGCGGCGCTGCTGCAACGCGGTTGAAGGCGGCACGCGTCGATTCGACGGCATCAAATGGTCTTGTCGACGCAATCTGATTGTGTCGTAACGTCGCGGCCGGAATCATTCGTCTCACACAAACAGGAAGTTCGCGGTTCTGCCGGACGCGTCACGCGCGAACGGCTCGACATCGCGGACTCTATTCAAAGAGAAACGGAGACGACCCCATGCATGTGCAAACTCCAGGCCGCGACGGCGCGCCGGTGCGCCGCGAAGCCCACTTCCTTCATGCGCTGATTCTGCTGAGCACGGTGATTTGCGGCACGCTTGCGCCGACCGTGATCGGCCCCGTGCTGCCCGCGATGCAGCAGCATTTCGCCAACGTGCCCGGCATCGAAACGCTGGTGCCGGTGGTGGTGACCATGCCGATGTTCGTGCTCGGCGCGCTGGCGATGGTGATCGGCGCGGTCAGCGACAAGATCGGCCGCAAGCGCGTGCTGGTCGGCGCGCTGGTGCTCTACGCGATCGCGGGCACCGCGCCGCTGTATCTCGACTCGATCCGGGCGATTCTCGCGAGCCGCGCGCTGGTCGGCCTGGCCGAAGCGGCCGCGATGACCGTGAGCACGTCGTTTATCGGCGACTATTTCACGGGCGCGAAGCGCGATCGCTACGCGGCGTTGCAGGTCACGGTGGCTTCGACTTCGGCGTTCGTCTTCAATCTGATGGGCGGCGTGCTGGGCGCGTATGGCTGGCGCGCGCCGTTCGTCGCGTACGCACTGCCGTTGCTGCTCGCGCCGCTCGTGCAGATCTTCATCTGGGACACGCAGGGCGGCCGCGATCTGCGCGAAGCCCACGCGCATGCCGCCGACGAGACCACGTTCCGTCCGTGGCTGCTGGCGCTGATCTGTCTCGCGGCGTTTGGCGTGGGTATGGTGTTCATGGTCGTGCCGGTGCATTTGTCGTTCATGCTGGTGCAGCTTGGCGTGCATTCGACGGGCGCCATCGGCTTTGCGTATGCGATGAACAGCGTCGGCATCATCGCGGGCACGCTCGGTTTCGGCTGGTTTATCGCGAGCCGTTTTTCGGTGCTGCAGCAGTTCGTGCTCGGCACGATCATCTGCGGGCTCGGTTTCGTCTGCATGGGCACGGCGCACGATCAGACCGTGCTCACGCTGGGCGGCGCGATCAACGGCGTGGGTTGCGGCATCGTGCTGCCCGCGCTGGTGAGCTGGGGCCTGCGCTCGCTGCCGTTCTCGCGGCGCGGCTTCGGGACCGGCGCGTTCACGGCGGCGCAGTTCATCGGCTATTTTTGCAGCCCGATCGTCGTGATGGCGATGGTCATGCACTCGGGTTCGCGCTTCGCCGTCGTGCAGTCGTGGGGGCTCGCGCTGTTCGTGCTCGCTGCGGTGTGCGTGGGCGGCTCGCTGCTGCGCGTGCGTCGACTGAAGCTCGGTTGATCGATCCGGAGACGCGCATGAGCACCGCTTTCAAACCGGCGCTGCCGATTCAGCACGGCGAGCGCCTGCGCGGCAAGACCGCGCTGGTGACGGGAATCGGCAACGGCATCGGCAAGGGTTGCGCGCTGTTGTTCGCGGCGCAGGGCGCGCGCGTGGTGGGCTGCGATATCGACGCTGACGCCGCGCAACGCACCGTGAACGAAGCGCGTGAACGCGGCTGGACGATCGCCAGCCTCCATCCCTGCGATCTGACCGCGCCGCGCGAGGCGGGGCGGCTCGTCGAGTTCGCGGTCGAGCGTCATGGCGGCATCGACGTGCTCGTCAACGCGGCGGCGTTCGGCGCGTTCGCGTGGATCGGCGAAATGGACTACGAAACGCAGTGGCGCAAGACGCTCACCGGCGAACTCGATATCGTGTTTCTGCTGTGCCAGGCCGCGTGGCCGGCGCTGATCGCGCGCGGCGGCGGCTCGGTCATCAACTTCGCTTCGGCGAATGCCTCGCATGCGCTCGAAGGTTCGCCCGCGCTCGCGCACTGCGCGGGCAAGGGCGGCGTGCTGGCCATGACGCGTCAGCTCGCGATGGAAGGCGCGCCGCACGGCATCCGCGCCAATACGATTTCGCCCGCGCTCGTCGAAACCGAGGCCACGCGTCGTCACATGCAGGCACAGCCCGAACTGATGGCGCGCGTGCTCGGCAAGCTGATGGCGCGCCGCGTGGGGCAGCCCGAGGACATCGCCTGGTGCGCATTGTTCCTCGCGTCGGACGAATCCGCTTGGGTGACCGGCGCGGAATTTCCCGTCGACGGTGGCGCGACCGCCTGGTAGTGGTCGGGCGGCGATCAGCCTTTTCTAAAAGTTCTCATTGAATCCGGAACGCGCCCGTCACGAGGCGCGACGGAACCTGTTTTGCCACAAAAAATCTGGAGACGATAATAATGACGATCAATAGGTTTGGAATCCTGACTAAACGAGAAATCAAGGCATGGCGTCTTTCGTCGATGTCGATCGCGATAGCGGCGACGATGGCGAGCAGCACGGTCTTCGCGCAGACGACCCCGGCCACGCAGGCCAGCGCCGTCGATGCCAGTGACGCGGCCACATCGGCCAACGAATCGAAGTCCGCGAAACAAGCGACGCCAGCGAAGCCCGCACTGACGCTCGCCGCCAGCGACGGCACGGTCAAACAGGCGTCCACGGATCGCCCGTCGGTGCAGCAGGGCATTCCGTCGACCGACCAGCTTGGCGTTTCACACATCGGCGATGCCGCGCCCGCGCCTGCGTCGAGTCCGCGTCAGGGACCGCTCGCCGGCATCGGCCAGAAGCTCAACGACTGGGGTTTCACGCCGTCGCTCAATCTCGTGCAGATGTATCTCACGAATCCGAGCGTCGGCCAGCAGACGGGCAATCACGAAGCGCTGACGTTCATCTCGGTCGGCGGCGATTTCGACATGGAGAAGATCGCGGGCTTTCCCGGCGCGACGATTCACTTCCAGCAGATCTTCGTGCCGTTCACGAACAATCTCGCGTGGGGCACCCAGGTGGGCGACGTGCTCGCGGGGCAGCCCGGTCCGTACGTGCCGCAGGTTTCGCATCTGGGCATCTTCGCGTGGGAGCAGAAGGCGTTTCACGACAAGCTCGATGTCGAGTTCGGCAAGACCAATGCGGGCGCGTATTTCGGCGCGCCGGTGTGCAATCAGGGCTTCGGCTGCCAAAGCGCGATCCTGCAGAACAGCGCGGGCATGAATCCGCCCGTCTACGTGAACTGGGGCGGCCGCGCGCGCTACAACATCACGCCCGCGTGGTCGGTGCAGGCGGGGCTGTTCCGCTCGAATCCCGCGTATCCGTTCACGAACGGCTGGGAGTGGACCAACAGCGTGCCCGACAGTAACGTGTGGCTCGCGAGCACGGCGTATCGCACGACGTATCAGACCGATCCCTATCCCAAGAGCTATGAGCTGATGCTCTACTACAACACGCGCACGCAGACGGATCCGCTCACGGAGGAAACGCACAAGGGCACCTCGGGGATTTATTTCGGCGGGCGTCAGGTGGTGTGGCGCGCCGATGGCGGCCTCGCGGGCGCGCAGGACCCGACGGCCGTCTCGCTGTTCGCGACGGCCACCGGCAGCTTCGATTCGCGTTCGAGCTACGGCGTCGCGATGACCGGCAGCGCGGGCGTGATTGTGGAAGCGCCGCTGCGTAGCCGTCCGCACGACAGCTTCTCGCTCTCGCTGAACTGGGCGACGCTGACGCCGCACGAGCAGGAGTATCTGAAGCAGGAGAATCTCGCGGCGGGCGGCACGGGTTATACGGTGGGACGCACGCAGTACGGCCTCAAGCTCGACGCCAATATTGCCGTCACGCGCAGCATCATTCTGAGTCCCTATGTGATGCGGACGTGGAACACGAGCACGTGGGGCAATCCGTCCTACGCGGCCACGCCGAAGAACGGTTTCGTCGCGGGCATCGTCGCGGCTATCTTCTTCGACAAGATGCTTGGGTTGACCGATCACTGATCGACGTATCGACCTGTCGACGGATAGCGGCGCGAGGGGATGCGCTGGCTGTCCGCCTCGAATCTGCAATCTGCACTCTGAATGGAAATCGCAGAAGCGCCGCGCGTCTTGATCGGCTGCTCAGTCCGTATCCGGGCGCAACAATCGGCTCGACAGAATCAATCTCGATGGCGAAAAGCGAGCGGAAAGGAAAACGCGGTCCGGCGAGTTCGGGCCGTGCGCCTTGCGGCAAGTCCGGCAATGACAATGCCCGATGGGCGAATCGAGCGAATCGATTTCGTATTTCACCGATCCGCACAGACAGCTACCTGAAAATGGCATGAAGGCTCCACGTTGGGCGATTGAGTCATCAATCTTTGAATTGTACGTGGAGCGTAGCCGTCCTCGCTCAGTTGAACGCCGGCTGCTTGCTGACGCTCGGCCGCTCGCGCATCCTCGCATACCACGCTCGCAGCGCCTCGCAATCGTCGGGCACCGGCAGCTTGACGATCGACGCGAAAACCAGTCCGCCGATCACCGTGATATCAGCCATCGAAAACGTATCGCCCGCGATAAACGGCTGCGTGGTCAGCACCTCGTTGAAATAACGCATGCCTCGCAGCGCTTTGTCGCGCTGACGAAATCCCCATTCGGCATTTTGATAATGCTCGACGTCGGGCCCGAGTCCGGGCGTGGCGTGATGGAAATACACGCTGATGGCGTCGAGCAACTCCAGTTCGGCGCGCTTGCTCATCATGTGAATCAGGCCTTTCTCGCGCGCGGTCCTGCCGGTCAGGATGGGCGCTTCGCCCAGCGCATCGAGATATTCGGTGATGGCCGTGCATTCGGCGATACACGTGCCGTCCTCGAGTTCGAGAACCGGCAGCGTGCCCGAATAGTTCTTCGCGCGGATGAATTCGGGCCGCTTGTGCTCGCCCGTGTAGAGATCGACCATCACGAATTCCACCTGCGCGTCGAGTCCTGTTTCGGCCAGCGCGATACGAACGCGCGTGGGATACGGGCCTTTCGGGAAATCGTAGATCGTCATGGTGCTCGCCGTCATGCTTGCCTCTCGCTGAGTGGGGATATGGACGCGATCGCTCGTTCTGAAACGATCGCTCTAAAATCTACCTAACGTTTGTTAGGTTTACGATAGAGAGTACAATGCAGCTTGTCAACGGGCATTTCGGATTGCGGAGGCAGGGGGGTGAAGAACGATTCAGGCGCGAATTCGCGGGAGCGCATCCTGGCGGCGGCGACGCAGATTGCGCAGGCGCACGGCTACGGCGGGCTGAATTTTCGCGATCTCGCCGAGGCGGTCGGCATTCGGGCCGCGAGTATCTACCATCATTTCGAAAACAAGGCTGATCTTGGCGCAGCGGTCGCGCGGCGCTATTGGGAGGATTGCGCGGCGTCGCTGGAGGCGTCGCTGGCCGGCTCCGCCGAGCCGATCGATTGTCTGCGCCGTTATCCGGAAACCTTCCGCAAGGCGCTGAAGAACGACAATCGGATCTGTCTGTGCAGCTTCATGGCCGCCGAATCCGACGATCTGCCGGAGGTGGTGATGCACGAAGTCAAGACCTTCGCGGATGTGAACGTGGCGTGGCTCGGCAAGGTGCTCACCGCTGCGCGCGTGGTCAGTCGCGCCGAGAGCGAGGCGCGCGCACGCGCCATTTTTGCGGCCATCGCCGGGGCGCAATTGATCGCACGCAGTCGCGGCGATATCGCGGTCTACGACGACCTGATCGCGAGTTATCGCGCGGCGGGCTTATTGCCTGGGTAATTGCTTGCGTAATAGCGCCTTCACTTTTTCTTCGCGTCGATTGCTTCGGCCAGCACCGCGCGCGACGTATCGCCCATCAGATAACGCGCGCCGCTGCCGCGACGACGCGCGACATCGTCCGGGTTGTAGAGCGAGCAGGATTTCAGCGAGAGACAACCGCAACCCACGCAGGACGCCAGCTGATCGCGCAAGGCGATGAGTCCGTCGATGCGTTCCTGAATGAGCGGTTGCCAGGCGCGCGAGAGACGCGTCCAGTCCGCTTTCGTGGGCGTGCGCTGATTGGGCAGCGCCTCGAGCGCCGACCGGATGTCCGCGAGGTTCAGGCCAACGGCCTGCGCCGCGCGGATAAAACCTACCCGACGCAGCATGTCCCGTCGATACAGCCGATGCCCGCCGCCCGTGCGCGTGCTGCTGATCAGCCCTTGATCTTCATAGAAGCGGATCGCGCTTGCCGCCACGCCAGCGCGCTTCGCCAGTTCGCCAATCGTAAGCGTTGTCACCGTCATGAGTTTTTCGCGCCTAGTCTCTTGACTTCAAGTGTACTTGAACTTTGAGAATGCGATCTCCATTCACAGTTCGAGAGACGTCCCCATGCGCAGCGATTCTGTCCGCAGCACCTTGAACGCATTGCTCGATGCCAATGCGCGCTTCGATCTCGGCGCGAAAGGCACGACCAATCATTGTCCGATGGCGCTCGTCGCGCTCGCGGAAATGGGTGCGTCGCCAGCGCGGCTGAGCGCGTTTTTCGACAAATGGACGTCCACGTATGCGTTGAGTGCGCCGCCGGTCGTGACGCGTATCGATCGGCGGGAATGGAAAACGCATCTGGGAACGCGCGCGGCATTCGGCGCAGTGCGCCTGTGTTTTCTCGACTGGATCGCCGATGCGGGGCCTGCGTCTGTTATCGCGAGTGTATTAAGCGAAGTGCGTTTCGCGCCTGCAACGCAGGCTTTTCATTCGATCATCCGGCTCGCGTATGGGATCGAAGCCGGGCATGCCGGAGAAATCGCATCGGGGTTGGCTTCGTTGATTGCGTCGCATCTGCCGATTGATATTCGCGCCGACTCGAAACGTCGCGAAGCGGTGAGTATCGACGAAGGATTCAATCAGGTCGGCGAGGCCTTTCGCGGCGTGTCGTTTGCGCAGACCATGATTACGTCGCGCGTGCAGGCGGTTGCCGGCGATCCGCGGTTTGCGTCGGCGGTTCTCGCGTTGCCATTGCGCGCCGGCGTGCTCGACGAGATCGCGCGCGCGACCATTGGCGCCTATTGGCGCAGGCCGGATTTCACGCTACTGCACACGGTCACGGCAACGCGTGCGGCGCGCATCGTCTTTGCGCTGCTCGACGCGCGCCTCGTCGAGCAATTGATGCCGGACTTCTGGATCGCGCTCTGCGCCGCTTACGCGACGGTTGGCGAACGCGTGCAAACGGACACGCACATCGTGGATCCCCAAATCGAATGGCGCGACGTCTGCAAAAAAGCGATCGCATCCGACGACGATCACGTGATCAAAATGACCTACACATGTTTGTGCGAAGACCGGCGCGATCCCTCGCCGCTTTATCTCGCCTCGGCGGCGAGGCTGGTGTCGTAGCGCAGCGCGCGATGCGCCGCGTTCATCATGTAATCAATCGATGATCGATCAACAGCACGGCGAACAGAAGCGTCAGATAAATAATCGAATAGCGAAACATCGATTTCGCGAGCGCATCCGAATAGTGTCGATAAAGACGCACGGCATAGATGAGAAACGCCACGCTCAGGATGATCGCGCAAATCAGATAGAGACTGCCGCTCATGCCGGTCAGCCAGGGCATGACCGCGACGGCGCACAGCAGGATCGAATAGAGCAGGATCTGCAACTGCGTGAAGCGGATGCCGTGCGTGACCGGCAGCATCGGCAAGCCGGATTTCCGATAGTCTTCGCGGCGATACAGCGCGAGCGCCCAGAAGTGGGGCGGCGTCCAGACGAACACGATCAGCACGAGCAGCCAGGCGTCGGCGGGCAGCGTATTGGTGACGGCCGCCCAGCCGAGCGCGGGCGGCATCGCGCCCGACAGCCCGCCGATCACGATGTTCTGCGGCGTCGCGGGCTTGAGGATCGCGGTGTAGATCAGCGCATAGCCGATGAACGTCGCGATCGTGAGCCACATCGTGAATACGTTGGTGCAGGTCGCCAGCAGGAACGCGCCCGCGACGCCGAGCGAGAGCGAAAACACCGCGATTTCCACCGGCGCGATCGCGCCTTGCGCGGAGGCGCGATGACGCGTGCGATTCATGCGCGCGTCGATCTTCAGTTCGAGCAGGCAGTTGAACGCGAACGCCGCGCCCGCGAGCAGCCAGATGCCCAGCGTGCCGCCCACGAGTACGCGCCACGGCACCGAGCCCGGCGTCGACAGAAACATGCCGATGACCGCGGAGAAAACGGCGAGGTTGGCGATGCGGGGCTTCGTGAGCGCGAGAAACTGCGAAAAGCGGGTCGGAGGGCGTTGGGCGATTGATTCAGATTGCATAAGCGTGGTGTCGACTTCGGCGCGACCCGGCTTCGAGTTGCAGGCTCGGGACGCGCGGACAGGTCAGGGTCAGGAGGGTTCGGCGACGGCATCGGCATCAATCCTGAAATAGTAAGGAAGGCTGTCTCAAAAGTCTGCCGATGTGCCTTGCGCTTGATATTCATCATGCTCAGGCTTTGTTTAGGCCGAAAACCATGAGCAGTTTTGTCGCAGCCGAAGAAAGCCGCGCGAAACGCTCAAGTCCCGATAACATCGTGCCGATACTCCGTTGGGCCGCCTGCGTGCCGCATATCGCCAGAACGGCGGTCGCGCGGGCGGCAGTACCTGTTTCACGCCGCTCTCATTTCCGCAGCGCACATTCGAACAAGATGAAGCTAAAGACCAGACTCTCCGGGGCATTATTGATTTTCACCGCGGTCAGCGCCCATGCGCTGGACATGCGCAGCACCCAGCCCGCCGCACCGGCATCGGAAACGCAGGCCACGCCGACGATTGCCCAGGCCGCCCTGGCCCAGGAGCGTCTGCGCCAGATGCTCGTCAAGAACGGATTCGATCCGGACTCGCCGAAGGGCCAGTCGATGATGAAGTTCTTCGCGCGGCTCGCCACCGACGAGGCATTCCGCGTCAAGTTCACCCAGTTCACGAAAACGGGCGACCCGTTCGGCGGGCAGTTGTCGCCCGACGACCGCGTGCGCGTGCTGCGCCTGTTGAGTCACCTGGCGCATGGCCCGAAGAACGACTGCGCGGCGTTGCAGGCCAACGGGAAGAACTTCATCGTGCTGGCGAACGCGCTCTCTCCGCAGGGTCTCCAGGATCTGCTCGACGCCTTTGAAATCATTATCGCCGACGACGAGGGCACCTCGAGCGACGAACACTACACGCTCGCGGAACTGCTCGACGCCGAAGCCGAAGTCGAATCGGTCCTCGACGCCAAATTGACGGTGCAGCCCGATGTGAAGGAACAGGCGGCGATTTGCCAGGTGATGGGCAGCGGCCTCGACGCAATCAACGACTTGCCCGGCGCATCGCGTGAGCGCGCGACCTACGCGATCTTCCATATGCTGGGCAGCAAGACGTCGCCGCGCGCGAGCGTGCAGGCCGACCCGTTCGCCTACCTCGACGACATGTTCGACGAGCGGCGCATGCCCGACGCCCTGCGCGGCAAACTGCCCGCGAACGGCAGCCATCCGATGCCGTACTCGCGCCTCGTGATCGACGGCGAATGGCGGCATCAGTCGACGCCCAACCAGCCGTCGCCGTTCACGGACACGTACGTGAACCGCCGCAACAACGGCGTCGTGGCCGAAGTGGTGACGCCGGTCGTCACGAGCGGTTTGCCGGGCTGGTCGCATTTCTTCCTGAGCTATGGCGTTCAGGATCTGCTGACGCAAAACGTCGGCACGCGCATCCTCACGCGCCTCGGCACGCTCAAGGACGGCGCGGCCATTGATGCCGCGAGCCGGCCGCTGCACGAAGGGCGCACGCTGGAGATGCCCGTGCCGCTGCCGTCGGAGGACGGCGAGACCGCGCGCTCGTGCCAGGTCGGCAAGACGGTGCCCGCCTCGACGATCTTCAGGACGTTCGAAGGCGATGCCGTCGATCTGCACTGCCAGTACGTGACGAAGAAGGGGAAGACGACGCGCTACGATGCCGCGCTGCTGATGAGCTACGGCATTCAGTTGTGGAAGTCGTACGACAGCGAAGACGGCCACACCGACGTGGTCATCAGGAACGTGACGATCCAGCAACCATGAAGGCGCGACGATTGAGACGTAAAGAGGCGCGCCGCGAAGCGGGTGCGCTGGGGCTGACTGCGCTTTTTGCCGCGGTCGCTGCGTTCGCCGGTCTGCCCGGCACGGCGGCGGCGTTGAATGCGCCGCCGCGCGCGGAGTCGGCGGCGTGGCTGGCGGGCAGCGGTTTCCAGGCGGTCGATGCCGTGCGGGTGTTCGACGATCCCACCACGCCTTGCGTGCTGATGCTCGACTATCACGCGTGGGCGGCGTCGCTGTTCGACAAGCCGAAGGACGAGCGCGCACGCTGCATGCGCGAGGCGGCCAACGGCAATCTGTCCGCGCGGGCGATCTACGGCCAGATGGTGGCCTACGGTTACGGCGGCACGCGCGAGACCGATCGCGGTCTCGCGATGCTCGAATCGGCGGCGCTCGACGGCTCGGTGCTCGCGCGCCGCATGCTCGGCAATCTCTATCGCGACGGCAGCGTGGTGCCCGCGGATCTTCCGGGCGCGCGCCGCTGGTTCGAATCCGCCGCTGCGCAGGGCGATGCGATTTCAGCCGACGTGCTCGGCGCGATGAGCGCGAACGGCGAAGGCCAGCCCGTCGATAACGAAAAAGCGTATCGCTACTTCGTGCAGGCCGCGGAAGCCGGCTCGGCGAACGGCGCGGCCAACGCGGCGCAATTCGCCGCGATCGGGCGCGGCGTGCCGCGCGATCCCGAACTCGCGGCTTCGTGGATGATCCGCGGCGCAACGGGCGGCGATCCGCTCGCGCAACTGCTGCTCGGCCTCGCGCTGCTGCAGGGCAACGGCGTGCCGCGTAACGCCGAAAACGGCGTGGGATGGCTGCGCGAAGCGGTGCGGCAAGGCAACGTCGGCGCCGAGGCGGTGCTGGGCGACGCGTATTTGAGCGGCGTCGGCGTGCCGCGCGATGTGCGCCGCGGCTTCGAACTGATGGCGCGCGCGGCGGGCAGCGGCTCGGTCTACGCGCAGCGCCGCATGGGCAATCTTTACGCGGCCGGAACGGGCGTCACGAAGAATCTCGCGCTGGCGCGCGCGTGGTATCGAAAGGCCGCACTCGAAGGCGACGCCGCCGCGCGCTTCGCCCTGTCGAATCTTTATCGCACGGGCGGCGGCGGTCCCGTCGATCTGGACGCGGCCAACGGCTGGATGCGCGGCGCGGCCGAAGCGGGCTTGCCGACGGCGCAGAACGACCTCGGCGTGATGTTGCGCGAAGGCTGGGGCACGCACAAAGATCCGGCCGAAGCGCGCGTCTGGTTCGAGAAAGCGCGCGCGCAAGGGCTGGGCGTGGCGTCGCTGAATCTGGCGATCTACGCCGCGCGCGGCGTCGGCGAGCCGGTCGATTTCGCGAAGGCGTTCCGGCTCGCGAGCGAAGGCGCGGAGCGCGGCAACGCGGATGCGGCGGTCTCGGCGGCCGCGCTGGCATGGATGGGACGCGGCACGCCCGTCGACAAGGCGCGCGCGATGGCCTGGTATCGCGAGGCGGCGGATCAGGGCAACGTCGAGGCCGCGCGCTGGATCGGCAATGAATATCTCGCGGGCGCCGCGGTGCCGCGCGACGAGGCGCTCGGCCTGCACTATCTCGTGCTCGCGGCGGACGCGGGCGATGCGGCGGCCAGCGTGTCGCTCGGCGCTTACCTGACGCAGCATCGGCAGAGCGCGTCGGGCAAGACGGGCGTCGAATGGCTCGAAGCCGCCGCGAAGCGCCGCGTGCCCGCGGCCTACGGCGCGCTGGGCTACACGTACGCCTACGCGAACGGCGGCGCGGTCAAGCCGGACCCGGCCGCCGCGCTGAACTGGTTCTCGCAGGGCGCGCGGCTCGGCGATCCGGCCTCGCTGGGCGGCCTTTGCAGTCTGTACGCGTACGGCGGTCAAGGCGTGGAGCGCCGCCCCGATTTTGCGGCGCGCTGGTGCCAGGACGCGTCGCGCGGCGGCAATGCGTTCGCGATGAAAATTCTTGCCGATGCGGACAACCGCATCGCCAGCGACACCAACCGCGCGTACTGGCAGTGGAAACTCGCGGCACAGGGCGATCCGAAATATCAGTCGATGCTCGGCGACAGCTACGATCTCGGCGATGGCGTCGCGCCCGATCTCTCGGCGGCGACGTACTGGTTCCGGCACGCGGCGGAGCAGGGCAATGCGTCGGCGCAAGGCTCGCTGGCGTGGCATCTGCTGACGGGACTCGGCGGCCGCGCGGACGCCTACGAGGCGTTCGCATGGGCGTCCAAAGCCGCGTCCGCGGATGCGGAAGCCAAGCGGATGCTGGGCGTCGACTACGCGTACGGACGCGGCGTCGATCGCGATCCGGCGGCGGCCCGCGTCTGGCTCGAAAAGTCGATGGCGGCGGGCGACGACTGGGCGGCCAGCGACCTCGCGACCTGGTACGAAATCGGGCCGCGTGCGCTGCGTGATCCGGCGCGCGCGCGGCAACTGCATCAGCGCGGCGCGCGCGGCGGCGCCGAGCAATCGCAGATCGCGCTCGCGCTGCAGGCGCTCGCGGCGGGCAACGAAACGCGCCTCGGCAATGACGAGCGGCGCTGGCTGGTGCCGGCGGACGCCGCCGCGAATCTCTGGCGCGAGGACGGTCTTGCGCCGGCCGGTGTGCGGCGTCAGCGCTGGGATGGCTTGTCGAGTCTGAACGAGGCGCTGCTCGGCAATCCGCTGATGCAGTACGACATCGGCATGCGCTTTCTGACCGGCAATGGCGTGCCGCGCGACGGCGTCCCGGCGTACGCCGCCGCCATCCGCATCGTGGAGGCGCGACTGTCCGAACGCATGGGCGACGACGAGAAGCAACGCGCTCGCGAAATCGCTGCGAATCTGAATGCGACGGTGAGCGAGCTGCCTTGAGGTGACAACCTACGCGCCGCCGCTGCTGAAGTTCAGCAAGACGATGCCGGATATCGCCGTCACGAGTCCGATGGCTTTGACGGCGCTCACCGATTCGCCAAACCACAGCATGCCGATGACCGCCGTGAGGGCCGCGCTGCTGCCGGCCCACGCGGCGTAGGCCATGCCCATTTCGATGGTTTTCGTCGCGACCGCCATCAGATAGATGGCCACGGCATAGCACGCGATGGTCAATATCGACGGAAAAAGGCGGCTGAAACCGGCGGAGAAATTGAGTGCTACGGTGCCGAGCGCTTCGGCGGCGACACTGGCAGCAAGAATGAGCCAGGCGGCTTGAGTGGAGGGCATGCACGTACCTCGCTAACTCCACGTTTATACCGAACGTTAGAGCAAGCGGAGAGGACGGTACCCCAAGACGAAAAAATACTCGCAAAACAGCGCGCCATTGTCAACGGAATTCGTTGCCGACGGGCAATGACGCGCTCAGCCGCGCATGCTTCGCTTTCCGAATCTTGTCGCCGATTGCGGCGCGACGATTAACGCGCCGGAGTGCGTCGATTCACATGGTTGTTGAGAATCGCATCGGCCATGGCGCGCGACTTCGCGCTGTTGCGCGCATCGAGCATGGCAATCACGATGGACGCCCCGAAGATCAGCAGGCTGAATGTCACGACAATGCCCGCGAGCCAGGGCACCGGCATATTGCGCAGATCGGAGACCGAGTAGCTGCCCGCTTCGAATTGCGCGGCGGCCATGCCGCAGTAATGCATGCCGCACACCGCGACGCCCATCACGATGGCCGATCCGACCTGCCGCACGCGGCGCATCGTATGGCGTCGGCGCAGGTCGAAAGCCAGCAGCAACGCCGCGCCGCTCGCGATGATGGCGATGATCACCGACGCGATCACGAGGCCGATGCTGTAGTGAATGGCCGGGCAGATATCCATCGCCCACATGCCGAGATAATGCATGCCCGCCACGCCGAGCCCCATGGCGACGGCGGCGCCCGAGAGCAGCGGCCAGCTCAGTTCATAACGGCACAGCGGCAGAAAACCGATTGCGGACGCGATGATCGCAATCGCCAGCGAAGCGACGGTAATGGGAATGTTGTAGCCGACGGAGATCGGCAGATGGAACGCCAGCATGGCGATGAAATGCATCGACCAGATGCCGAGGCCCATGATGCATCCGCCGAATGCAATCCACGGAAGAAGCGGACGTTTGCCGATGACATCGAGGCGATCGGAAATATCCAATGCCGTGAATGAGGCAAAGATCGCGAGCAGGCAGGAGAGCACGACAAGCGAGGGATCGTAGTAGCCGGTCATTTTCGTTCAACTCGTGTGAACTGCATGTGGCGAGACTTGGCGTGGACGCGGTTACCACTTCCCCGTGCGTCCGTTCCTTTTTAAAAATTGCGTCGAGTATACATAGAAACGTTTGCGCGCAATAGCGAGGCGGAACCCGAATAAACCCGTAAAAAACTGGCTGAAAAATGTGGAATGACCCTTCAATACGGAGCGCGAAAAAAGGCTATTCGAATAACGATGCGAATTGCATTTAAAAGGCTTTAAAACGCGTATGAAAAGGCAATGACAGCGCAGTTGTTTGCACGCAAGGCAAACTGGTTTGCTTACCGCTGCCGCAGATACTCGCTCGGCGGCATGCCCAGCACCTTGCGGAACATCGCCGCGAACGCGCTCGGACTGTCGTAACCATGCTCGAGCGCGAGTTCGAGTATCGACACCCCTGCGGAGAGCCTCGGCAAACTCAGCAGCAGGCGCGCGTGCCGCCACCACGCGCCGGGCGTCATGCCGGTTTCGCGCTTGAACGCGCGCGCGAGCGTGCGCTCGGTCATATGCGCGGCGCGCGCCCAGGATTCGAGCGTGACGGGATCGGCGGGCGCGCGGATCAGTTGCGTGCACAGCGCGCTCAGCGCGGGATGGCGCGGCATCGGCACATGCAGGGCGAGCGGCACGGCGATTTCGACTTCGTCGAGGATCAGCGCCAGCACGCGGCCCGCGCGATGGTTGAGGTCGTAATCGGCGGGCAGGCCGTGCGCGGTCACGATCAACTCGCGCAGCAACGCGCTCGCCTCGATCACGCGGCAATCGCGCGGCAGGCTCGGCCGCACTTCGTGAGCGACGAACAGCGAGTGCATGCGCACGTCGCCGGCCATTTCGATTTCGTGGCGCGTGCCGCCCGGCACCCAGACCGCGCGGCCCGGCGGCACGACCCAGCTGCCGGCTTCGGCGCGCACGATCATCACGCCGTCGATGGCGAGGATCAGTTGAGCCTGCGCGTGCGAGTGCGCCGGAAACGCGACGCCCGCAGGCGAATCGGTGGCGATCACGCCGATCTGGCGCGCTTTGTCCTGCGCGTCGAGCACCTCGAAAAAGCCGTTCATGTGTCAATTTCCCGACGATGAATGCGCATTGCGCGCGCGATTGACCAAAGGGCTCGACCATATCATGACGTCGATGTTTCCGCTCGATCGTTTTCTCTTCATCGACTTCACGATGCCGTTCACGTCTTTTGCTCCTGTTTCGCCGCGCGTTGCGAGCGCGCTGTTATTGACCGCCGCGGTGACTGCGCTGGCTGCGAGTCTCGCCGCGTGCTCGACCGCCGAGCCGTATCGCGCGCCCGTGGCCGCCGCCGCGCGCACCGCGCCGTTC
>NZ_JAAGPN010000212.1:0-14203 GCF_017104805.1 Paraburkholderia sp. Ac-20347
GCACCGCTCGCCGCGCCCTGATCCGCACCCGCCGCAGCCGTCGCGCCGCCTTCGGGCAACTTGCCGTTGCGGGCGTCGGCGACCTGACGCGGTTGCAGGAGGTCGCCCATGTGGTTGCCCCACGAATTGCGCTCGAACGTGATGACCGAAGCGATCTCCACGTCGTTGAGCGTGGGCGCCCACGACGGCATGGCGTTCTTGCCGTGCAGCACGATGCTCACGTGCTCGGCGATCGGGCCGTTCGCGACCTTGCTGCCGTCGAGCGCCGGAAAGTCGCCCGCACCCTTGCCGGTCGGCTGGTGGCACACCGCGCAGTTGGCCGCGTACACCTTCGCGCCGCGCTCCTTGAGTTCCGCCAGCGTGTAGGTCTTGTTCGGGTCGTCATTAGCGGCGGACATCTTCGCCTTCTGCGTCTGCACCCACTTCGCGTAATCGTCGTCGGACAGCACTTCGACCACGACCGGCATGTAGGCGTGTTCCTTGCCGCACAGCTCGGTACAGAAGCCGCGGTAGGTGCCCGTCTTCTCGGCCTTGAACCACGTGTCGCGCACGAAGCCCGGAATCGCGTCCTGCTTCACGCCGAACGCGGGCACGTACCACGAGTGCACCACGTCGTTGGCGGTCGTGATCACGCGGATCTTCTTGTTGACCGGCACGACGAGCGGGTTGTCGACTTCCTGCAGATAGGTGTCGGTGATCGGCGCGTGGCCGTTCACTTCGGCGCGCGGCGTGCTCAGCGTCGAGAGAAAGCTGATGCCCTCGCCCGGCCCCTTCACGTAGTCGTAGCCCCACTTCCACTGATAGCCGGTGACCTTCACGGTGAGGTCGGCGTTGGAGGTGTCTTTCATCGCCACGACGGCCTTGGTCGCCGGCAGCGCCATCAGCACGACGATCACGAACGGCACCACCGTCCAGATGATTTCGACGGTCGTGCTCTCGTGGAAATGCGCGGCCTGATGACCCTTCGATTTGCGGTGCGCAAAAATCGAATAGAACATGACGCCGAATACGCCGATGAAAATCACCGTGCATAGGATCAGCATCATCGTATGGAGGCTGTAAAGCTCTTCTGCGATGCGCGTGACGGGCGGCTGGAGATTGATCTCGTTGACCGCTGGACCGCCCGGACTGTCTCCGACTGCGAGTGCCGCGCCCGCGACCAGAAGTCCGCTGCACGCGAGCACGCCCTGTAGGGCTCGCTTGATTGTTTTCATAGCTTCCTTACCCATATTTTCCATTCAAACCCTCGACCCCGCAGGAAGGTTTCGCAATCAGGTCGCGCCCTGGGGCGCTCGCGCCGCGACTCGTAAGATGACGCATCGCGCATGAATTCAACCCGCGCGCGCAAGCCACGCACGCAGTTCCCGCGCGAACTGCGCACGCCGATACTGCGGCAGATGCAACCCGACAGCGACCGCCTGGCCGCGGGACACGAGACGCACCGGATCGCGTGGGGTCGCGCCCGGCTCGACCCGGACCCAGCGGGGATTGAATTCGAACTGGGTGAGCGCGTCGGCGCTCATCTGCTCGATCACCAGCCGGTTCGGATATAGCCTGATACGTTCGTAATCGACAGCATGGCGCGCATAGATGGCGAAGGCGCCCCCAACTACCAACAGATCGATTCCAGTGAACGGCAAAACCAGCCAGGCGCCGTGGATCAACAGCAGAACGGCGATCGCGATGGAGACCAGCGCCAGCGACACATAGAACAACACGAATTGCCTGGGCGAAGCCGAACAATTGCGCTTCATGGTCCAGTCTTGCAGGACCGGCTCCGGACTCGCCAGCAGATCAGATGTCTGCATCGCTCGCTTCCCCCACTGCAACATCCTCAGACTATCGCCGCTTTGCGCCTTACACAACTGCGGGAGATCTGGACTTGCCGTGTCGGATTTGGGGTCTGTCCGTGCAGCAAGCTGACGCATTATAGGCGCGAACCCCAGCCCTCACAAGCAAGCCCCAATCTGCCTAAAACCCTTACCAGACGGCACTTACAGCGATTTTTCAACAAAAATTCGGGGGCTTTTCAGGCGCTAATTTCAGGCATAACGAAAGCCCCCTTACCACGTCAGCGATTCCTTGCCGATCCGCGTCCAATATCTTCGATCCGCACGATCCCGTGGCCTTCCGCCGTCGTGCGCGGCACGGCCTTCCAGGCGTGTCCGTAGATGATTTCGAAGGTGAGCGGGATGGTCCCCGCGTTCGGTCCGTCGTGCAGCCGGCGTGCCTCGAGCGCGTCCAGCAATGCGCGATAGAGGCGGCGCGGCGCGAGCGCGGGCGCGTCGGCGTCGGCCGCTTCCCAGCCGAACGGATAGGCGCCCCAGCGGCGCACGTCGGCGAGCAGCTTTTCCGGCGTCTTGTAGGTGACGGTGAGCGTCTCCTGATCCATCACCGGAATTTCGAAGCCGTTCTCGACCAGCATGTCGCCGAGATCGTGCATGTCGACGAAATCGATCACATGCGGCTGCGTGGCCACGCCGTGCGCGGCCTCGACTTCGGCGTAGGCGCCGCGCAGTTCCTTGAGCGTGTCGGGGCCGAGTGTGCTGAACATCAGCAGGCCGTTCACCTTGAGCACGCGCTGCCATTCGCCGAACACGAGGTCCGGGCGCGGATGCCAGTGCAGCGCGAGGTTCGACCACAGCATCTCGAATGCGCCGTGCGCAAACGGCAGTTCGGCGAAGTCGGCCTGCGCGAAACGCGGACCGCGTGCGCCGAGCGCCCGGCCGATCGAAACGGGGAGGAACCGGCGCCAGCTCGTGTCGCCGGCGTCGTGCGCGCGGGCGCGCTCGAGCATCGCGAACGAGAGATCGGCGCCGAACACCGGCGCTTCGGGGAAGCGCTCACGCAGATTCGGAAGGTCGTCACCGGGGCCGCAGCCCAGGTCGAGCACGCTCGTGGGGCTCACCTTGATGTAGTCGAGGCGCTCGCGCATGCGGCTCGCGATTTCTCGCGGCAGGAACGCGACCTCGTCGAAAGTCGCCGCGCGACGATCGAAAATCCGCTGCACATGGCGCGGATCATAGGCCGGACGGCCGGGTCTGGGGTGAGACGGGGACATGTCGGTCGTATTGGCGAAGTCTGCGAAGTATACTCGCTCACTCCCATCCTTTCAGTTCACGAGCCCGCTACGGGCCGCCCTTCGATGCCGCCGCCGCCCGCTTCGACGTCCCCTTCGACGTCTCTTGAGTCGCCCGCCTCGCGACGCGCCGCTTGCCGGACCCAGGGTTCGAACCCATCCCGGGCCATGCCGCGCGTCTGCCAGAGCGTGCGAGCGCGTTGGTCGCGGCTCGCCCACTTCGTGCTGCCCAATCCGTGTCCATTATGCGGCAATTTGACGCGAGGCAGTTTCAGCGTGTCCGTCGCCTCCAGCTCGCGCGGTCTGCTGTGCGAAGGCTGCGATGCCGCGTACTGGAACGAGGCGCGGCTGCGTTGCGCGGTGTGCGCGCTGCCGCTCGCGAGCGCGCGGCGCGCAATGCACCGACGGGATGGCGCGGAGCCGGAACGCGCCCGCCATCGCTGTGAGGCGTGCCTGAAAACACCGCCCGCCTTCGATGCGACGCTCGCGCTCGCCGACTATCGCGCGCCGCTCGACGGTCTCGCGCGCGGGCTCAAGTTCCGCGCGCGACTCGCGCTGGGCGAGGAATTCGCGCGGCGGCTCGCGCTGGCCGCCGAAGATTGGCTCGATGCTGCGGAGTCCGCCGCAAGCGACGAAACCGGCGTGCCCGACCTGATCGTGCCCGTGCCGCTTTCGCGCGAGCGCCTGATCGAACGCGGCTACAACCAGGCGTGGCTGATCGCGAAACCGCTGGCGCGCGCGCTCGGCACGCGTGCCGAAGCCACGCTGCTGCGCCGCACGCTGCACACGGCGCCGCAATCGAAGCTCGACCGCGAAACGCGCCGCCGCAACGTGGGCCGGGCGTTCGCGCTAACGCGCACCGATCTGCGCGGCCTGCACCTCGGCGTGGTCGACGACGTCATGACTTCGGGCGCGACGCTCGACGCCCTCGCCCGCACGCTCAAGGCCGCGGGTGCGCGGCGCGTGACGAATTTCGTCGCGCTTCGCACGCCGAAGGACTGAGTGCCGCGCGCTTTTTTATCGTTTTTATCGTCTTTTCACGAGTTTCATCATCATGTTCAACGTCGTTCTCGTCGAACCGGAAATTCCGCCGAACACCGGTAACGTCATTCGCCTGTGCGCGAACACGGGCGCCCGGCTGCATCTGATCGAGCCGCTCGGCTTTCCGCTCGACGACACGAAGATGCGCCGCGCGGGCCTCGACTATCACGAATACGCGCAAATGCACGTGCACGCCAACTGGGACGCGTTCGTCGCCAAGGAGACGCCCGATCCGTCGCGCATGTTCGCGTTCACCACACGCGGCTCGGGGCGCTTTCACGACCACGCGTTCCTGCCGGGCGACTGGTTCGTGTTCGGTGCGGAAACGCGCGGGCTGCCCGATGGCGTGCTGGAGCGCTTCGCGCCCGAACAGCGCGTGCGCCTGCCGATGCGGCCCGGCAATCGCAGCCTGAATCTGTCGAATACGGTCGCGGTCGTGGTGTTCGAAGCGTGGCGTCAGGCCGGTTTCGAAGGCGGGGAATAAGCGCGGATTGACGGCGATGCGGGCTTATCGGGCACGCAGTTCGCGCTCGTAACGCGCGAGCATCGCCTCGTCGAAGCACGCGAAGATCACGCGTTCGAGCGCCGGATACGCGGGCAAGGTGTCGATGACGGTCGCGAGCGCGATGCTCGCCGCCTCGTCGGGCGGGAATCGATACACGCCGCAGCTGATCGCGGGAAACGCGATGCTCCGCACGTTCGCCTCGCGCGCGACCTCGAGCGAGCGCCGGTAGCACGAGGCCAGCAGGAACGCCTCGTCGCGCCCGCCACCGTGCCAGACCGGACCGACGGTGTGAATCACGTGCTGTGCGGGAAGCCGGTAGCCGGCGGTGAGTTTGGCGTCGCCGGTCGGGCAGCCGTGCAGCGTCTCGCACTCGCGCAGCAGCTCGGGGCCGGCCGCGCGATGAATCGCGCCGTCCACGCCGCCGCCGCCGAGCAGCAAGGTGTTCGCGGCGTTCACGATGGCATCGACGGCGAGCGTCGTGATGTCCACGACCCGCGCCTCGATGCGGCAGGATCCGATGGTGAGCATGACGGTCCTCCTTGCGCGCTTGTGCGCAACCTCGCGCGAATCTCGCGCCTTCACGACGAAGACGCGCCGTGGCAGCGCAGGACTACTCCGCCTTCGCGTCGCGCCTGAGCAGGGCGCTCACGGCGTCGCGCGGCGCCACGCCGTCGAACAGCACGGCGCATACCGCCTCGGTGATCGGCATGTCGATCTGATGCGCGCGCGCGATCGCCGCCACGGCGCGCGCGCAGCGCACGCCTTCGGCCACGTGGCCGAGCGCGCCGAGGATGTCGTCGAGCGTGCGCCCGCTCGCCAGCTGCCTGCCGACGGTGCGGTTGCGCGACAGGTCGCCGGTCGCGGTGAGGATGAGGTCGCCGAGGCCCGTGAGACCGGTAAAGGTCTCCGCGCGGCCGCCAAGCGCGGCGCCCAGACGCGTCATTTCCGCGAGACCGCGCGTGATGAGCGCGGCGCGTGCGTTCAGGCCGAGGCCGAGGCCGTCCGAGATGCCGGTGGCGATGGCGAGCACGTTCTTGACCGCGCCGCCCACTTCCACGCCGACGACGTCGTCGCCGGTATAGATGCGCATCGCGCGGTGATGGAATGCGGCGAGCGTGCGCTCGCGGCAGTCGGCCGACGCGCTCGCGACCGTGAGCGCGACGGGCAGACCCTCGCCCACTTCGCGCGCGAAACTCGGGCCGGACAGCACGCCATTGCTCGCGTGGTCGGGCAATTCCGCCGCAACGACCTGATGCGGCATCAGTTGCGAGTCGGCTTCGAAGCCTTTGCAGAGCCACACGAAATGCGCGGGCACGCGGCCCATGTCGCGCATCGTGCGCAGCATGTCGCGCAGACCCGCGACAGGCGTGCCGAGCACGACCAGATCCGCCTCGCTGGCGCCGTAGTCGAGCGCGGCGGCGAGATCGGTTTCGTACTGGAGAGATTCAGGCAGCGAGACGCCCGCGAGATAGCGGGCGTTCTCGTGCGTCTTGCGCAGGGCGTCGACGAGCGCGCCATCGCGCGCCCACAACACCGTGTCATGCGCCTGGGCCAGATGGCCCGCCAGCGCGGTGCCCCACGCTCCGGCGCCGAGAACGGCGACTTTCATTCCGATACTCCGCACCGGTTGGTTCGATCAGCGATCAAAAACGATCAATGCGTGGCGTTGCTGGCGCCGTCCTGCTGCTGCGCGATCTGCTGCAGGCGTTGCTCGTAGAGCGCCTGGAAGTTGATCTCGGCGAGATGGATCGGCGGGAAGCCCGCACGCGTGATCGCGTCGGCGATGTTCGAGCGCAGATACGGGAACAGGATGGTCGGGCAAGCGATGCCGACGAGCGGATCGACCTGTTCGGCCGGGATGTTGCGGATGTCGAAAATGCCGGCTTGCTTGGCTTCGATCAGGAACGCAACCTTGTCCTTGACCTTGGCGGTGACCGTGCCGGTGACGAGGATCTCGAACACCGATTCCGCGAGGCGTTCGGCCTTGACGTCGACTTCCACTTCAACCGACGGCATGTCCTGCTCAAGGAAGATGGCCGGCGAGTTCGGCTGCTCGAGCGACAGGTCCTTGAGGTAAATGCGCTGGATGTTGAAGAACGGCTGGTTATTCTCGTCAGACATGGTGTTTGGCTTCCTGATTAAATGAACTGCGGCTGCACAGTATCGCAAGGTCTCGCAATGAGGCGAGTCCGCGCGACGCAGCCGCACTGAGCAGCAACAAACGACAACACGCCCGCGCGAACCTTTTCGGCTCGCGCGGGCGAAACCTGGGGCGCTGTTACCGCGCCCGAACCGCCCTTGCGGGGCGGCGAGTGCATCGAACCGGCGCGCGGATCGATGCGCGGACCGAAACTCAGGCCGTGGCTTCGAGCAGCGGCATCAGGCCGCCTGCACGGTCGAGCGCGGAGAGGTCATCGTAACCGCCCACATGCGTCTCGCCGATATAGACCTGCGGTACCGTGCGACGGCCGGTGCGCGTCATCATTTCTTCACGACGCGCCGGATCCCGGTCGATCAGCACTTTCTCGATGTGTTCGACGCCGCGCGACTTTAAAAGACGTTCGGCCATCTGGCAATACGGGCACACCTGGGTGCTGTACATGACCACTTTGTTCACTTCGAACCTCCTTGTTTCACGACCGGCATACCGGCCTGCTGCCAGGCGTTCACGCCGCCGTCCAGCACGTGGACTTCGGCAAAACCGGCTTCCTTCACAAGACTCGCGGCCTTGTTCGAGTGCTGGCCCGTCTGGCAGACCAGCAGCACCGGGTTGCTCTTGTTCTTCACGAACTGGCCGATCTTGCCTTGCAGCTCGCTCATCGGCAGATGGCGGGCGGCGGGCAGATGGCCCTTCGCGAACTCGTCGGCCGAACGCACGTCGATCACCACCGCGTTGCGGCGGTTGATCATCTGCGTGGCTTCGGCGGCCGACACGCCGCCGCGGCCGCCGCGCTTGAGCGTCGGCCACAGGAGCAACCCTCCTGAGATGAGGACGATCGCGATGAGAACAAGGTTGATGTAATTGGTGAAGAACGTCACGGAGAGGCCGCCGGGAAAAAGAGAAATCGTGGGAAATCGAGTTCGGACAATCCGCTCATTATAAAATAACCGTTTGTCGCAGGGTTGACGCCCCCCAGCCCGGGCGCGCAACCCGCTGGACCGGGCCGCCCTGGTTTGCTGGACGTTCCCGTCCCCGATTACCGCTTCCTTCACTACCGACCGGCATCCTCATGTACAAACTCGTACTCATCCGCCACGGCGAATCGACGTGGAACAAGGAAAACCGCTTCACCGGCTGGGTGGACGTCGACCTGACCGAACAGGGCAATCGCGAGGCCCAGCAGGCCGGCCAGCTCCTCAAGGCGTCGGGCTATGCGTTCGACATCGCCTACACGTCGGTGCTCAAGCGCGCGATCCGCACGCTCTGGCACGTCCAGGACCAGATGGACCAGATGTACCTCCCGGTCGTCCACTCGTGGCGTCTGAACGAGCGTCATTACGGCGCGCTTTCGGGCCTGAACAAGGCGGAAACGGCTGCGAAGTACGGCGACGAACAGGTGCTCGTCTGGCGCCGCAGCTACGACACGCCGCCGCCCGCGCTCGATCCGTCGGACGACCGCACGGCCTACAACGACCCGCGCTACGCCAAGGTGCCGCGCGAGCAGCTGCCGCTGACCGAGTGCCTGAAGGACACGGTCGCGCGCGTGCTGCCGCTGTGGAACGAGTCGATCGCGCCGGCCATCAAGTCGGGCAAGAACGTCGTGATCGCCGCGCACGGCAACTCGATCCGCGCGCTCGTGAAGTATCTGGACGGCATCTCGGACAGCGACATCGTCGGCCTGAACATTCCGAACGGCGTGCCGCTCGTCTATGAACTCGACGAGAACCTCAAGCCCATCAAGCATTACTACCTCGGCGACGCCGAGGCCATCGTGCAGGCGCAGGCCGCCGTCGCGAACCAGGGCAAGAAAGCAGGCTGATCCTCGCCTCGCTCACGCATGACTCTCGCCGGCGCCCGCTCCTTTCGAGCGGGCGCCGCCGGTTTACCCGCAGGCCGCCTGAACCTGGCGACTCAAGCACGCATGTCGATTCGCATCCGACGTCGACGCTGCGCCCAGCATCCTCTCGCGCGCGATCCCTTGCGCCATCCTTTCGCGCGGACTACTCGCCGCTATCGTCATCGCGCGTCATCGCGCACGCTCGCGCGCCAGGCTGACGGCGCCGCCAGCTTCGCGCCAGTTCGCCGTCACACCCGCATCCAGTCTGCCTTTGCGGCGCAATTCACGGCACAATTCACGGCACGCGGCTTGCGAACCCGGCCGCATCGCGGTTGTCGAACACGCAACGTTCGGCTCGCCGCGAGCTTCGATTCACGCGCGGTCATCCGTCGAACCCGACGCTGAACGCGCCTTGTACACAGACGCGGCAACTGTGCAGTTATACTTGTCCGTCGCTTTTCCATTAGACGCTGCCACGCGCCTATTTTTCACGCGCCTCGACCGCACGCAACAAACTCTATGCGAAAGAACCTGAAAAACATCGGCCTGATCGCCGCTGGCCTCGCGACCGGCGTATTTGCCACCCTGCAGATTTCCGCCTCGGCGCAGCAGACCCAGCAGACCGTGATCGAGCCGCTGCCGCTCGACCAGCTGCGGCTCTTCGCCGAAGTCTTCGGTCAGATCAAGCATGAGTACGTCACGCCGGTCGACGACAAGAAGCTCCTCACCGCCGCCATCAAGGGCATGGTGTCGAGTCTCGACCCGCATTCGTCGTATCTCGACAAGACCGACTACCAGGAACTCCAGGAGCAGACCAAGGGCCGCTTCGCGGGCCTCGGCATCGAGATCTCCTCGGAAGACGGCCTGATCAAGGTGATCTCGCCCATCGAAGACACGCCCGCGTTCCGCGCCGGCATCCGTCCGGGCGACCTCATCACGCGTATCAACGACAAGCCCGTGCGCGGCATGACGCTCGACCAGGCGGTCAAGCAGATGCGCGGCGATCCGGGCACGAAGGTCACGCTCACGATCTTCCGCAAGACCGACGACCGCACCTTCCCGCTCACCATCACGCGCGCCATCATCAAGGTGCAGAGCGTGAAGTCGAAGATCCTCGCGCCGGGTTACGCGTACATCCGCATCACGAGCTTCCAGGAACGCACCACGCCTGACCTCGCAGCCAAGCTGCAGGACATCGCGCGTCAGGAGCCGAACCTGAAGGGCCTCATCCTCGATCTGCGCAACAACGGCGGCGGTCTGCTGCAAAGCGCGGTCGGCGTGGCGGGCGCGTTCCTGCCGGCCGACTCGGTCGTCGTCTCGACGAACGGCCAGATTCCGGACTCGAAGCAGGTCTATCGCGACAACTACGAGAACTACCGCCTGCCGTCGTTCGACGGCGACCCGCTCAAGGGCGAAGCGGCTGAGTTCAAGACCGTGCCGATGATCGTGCTGACCAACGCCTACTCGGCGTCGGCGTCGGAAATCGTCGCGGGCGCGCTGCAGGACCAGAAGCGTGCGCTCATCATCGGCAAGACGACGTTCGGCAAGGGCTCGGTGCAAACCGTGCGTCCGATGACGGCCGACACGGCGCTGCGTCTGACCACGGCGTACTACTACACGCCGAGCGGCCGCTCGATCCAGAACAAGGGCATCCGTCCTGACGTCGCGGTCGATCAGTACGCGGACGGCGATCCGGACGACGCACTCGTCACGCGCGAAGTGGACTATCAGAACCACCTCGCCAACACGCAGGATCCGGACGAGAAGAAGGAGCAGGACGTGCGCGAGCAGGAGCGCATGGACATGCTGCGTCAGCTTGAAGAGCAGAACGACAAGAAGACGCCGGAACAGCGCCAGAAGGATCGCGAGCGCAAGCCGGTCGAATTCGGTTCGACTGACGACTTCATGCTCCAGCAGGCGCTGAACAAGCTTCAGGGCAAGCCGGTGGTCGAATCGAAGTCGCCGATGGAGCGCCGCATGGCGCAGCAGAAGCCGCCTACCTCGGCTTCGGCGCCCATCGCCGTGAAGCCGGGCGCGCTGATCATGGCGCCGGGCGCGTCGGCTCCGGCCGCCGCTTCCGCACCTGCAACGGCGCCCGCGCCGGCCTCGGCTCCCGCGAAGTAAGCTGCATCTGCCTCACCCGCTCCGGAGCCCGCGTTAGCACCGCAACGCGCGCCCCGGAGCGAAGCTCCCGCCGCCGGTACAATACGAACTTCGCGACTTTCGCGAATCCGTATTTCCGGCGCGCGTCTCCCGGCCTTCTGTCCATCGCGCGCCTCGCACCGTGCGCCCCGCGATGAACGACGACCAACTCCTCCGCTATTCCCGCCATATCCTCGTCGACGAGATCGGCATCGAGGCGCAGCAGCGCTTTCTCGACGCGCATGCACTCGTGATCGGCGCGGGCGGCCTCGGCTCGCCGGCGGCGATGTATCTCGCGGCGTCGGGCGTGGGCACGCTCACGCTCGTCGACAACGACACGGTCGATCTCACCAATCTGCAGCGGCAGATCATGCACGAGACGGCGTCGGTCGGCCGCGCCAAGGTCGAGTCGGGCCGCGAAGCCATCGCGCGCCTGAATCCGGAGGTGACGGTCAACGCCGTGCACGCGCGCATCGACGACGCCTGGCTCGACGAGCAGGTGCCGAAGATGAGCGTGGTGCTCGATTGCACCGACAACTTCGCCACGCGCCACGCGATCAACCGCGCCTGCGTGAAGCATGGCGTGCCGCTCGTCTCGGGCGCGGCGCTGCGCTTCGACGGCCAGATCAGCACCTTCGATTTCCGCCGCGAAGACTCGCCCTGCTACGCCTGCGTGTTCCCCGAAGATCAGCCGTTCGAGGAAGTCGCGTGCTCGACGATGGGCGTGTTCGCGCCCACGGTGGGCATCATCGGCGCGATGCAGGCCGCGGAAGCGCTCCGCGTGGTCGGCGAGATCGGCACGCCGCTCGTCGGCCGGCTGATGATGCTCGATTCGCTGCGCATGGAATGGAACACGATGCGCATCGCGCGCCAGCCCGATTGCGCCGTCTGCGGCGAACGGCACGTGTGAGCGCGCCAACAAAAAAGCCCCGGCATGCCGGGGCTTTTTTGCTCTTGAAGCACGACGGGTACGGGAAGCACGAGAAGCAAGACCGCGCGGATCACGCCTGCGCGAGACGCCCCAACGCCGCCTGCAACTCTTCGGGCTCGTAGGCGGCCAGCACATCGGCGACCGGCTTTTCGAGCGCCTTCAATTGCGAGCGCAGGATCTCCTGCTTCACCACCAGCAACTGGCTCGGATGCATCGAGAACTCCGTGAGCCCCATGCCGAGCAGCAGTCGCGTGAGCTGCGGATCGCCCGCCATCTCGCCACACACGGAGACCGGCACGCCCGCGCGCTTCGCCTCGCGCAGCGTGTGCGCGATCAGTTGCAGCACCGCCGGATGCAGCGGGTCGTAGAGATCGGCCACGGCGTTGTCGGCGCGGTCGATCGCGAGCGTGTACTGAATCAGATCGTTGGTGCCGATCGAGAGGAAGTCGAGCCGGCGCAGGAACATCGGCAAGGCCAGCGCCGCCGCCGGAATCTCGATCATCGCGCCCACCTGGATGTTCGAGTCGTAGGCGAGGCCCGCGTCGTCGAGCTGACGCCGCGCCTCGCGGATCAGGTCGAGCGTCTGATCGATCTGCTGCGCGTGCGCGAGCATCGGGATCAGGATCTTCACGTTGCCGAACGCCGAGGCGCGCAGGATCGCGCGCAGCTGCGTGAGGAACATCTGCGGCTCGGACAGGCTCCAGCGGATCGCGCGCAGGCCCAGCGCCGGGTTCGCAGCGGTCTCGTAGCCGTCGGCGCCGGTGAGCGCATCGAGCGGCTTGTCCGCGCCCACGTCGATCGTGCGGATGGTCACGGGCAGCCCGTTCATCAGCTCGGCCGCGCGCTTGTAGGCCTCGAACTGCTCGTCCTCTTCCGGCAACTGGTCCTTGTGATTCATGAACAGGAACTCGGTGCGGAACAGGCCCACGCCGGTCGCGCCCGAATCGAGCGCCGCCTGGGCGTCCTCGGGCAGCTCGATGTTCGCGCTGAGCTGGATGCGCGTGCCGCACAGCGTCTGCGTGGGCGAGAACTTCAGGCGCTGCAGCTTGCGGCGCTCGAGCGCCATCTCGCTCTGGCGATAGGTGTACTCCTCGAGCACGATGGGCGCGGGATCGACGATCACCACGCCATGATCGCCATCGACGATGATGAGATCGTCCTGGCGGATCAGCGCGCTCGCCTGCTGCACGCCGACCGCCGCCGGGATGCCCAGGCTGCGCGCGACGATCGCCGTATGCGAGGTGCGGCCGCCCAGATCGGTGACGAAGCCCTGGAAGGTTTGGCCCTTGAACTGCAGCATGTCGGCGGGCGCGATGTCGTGCGCGACCACGATCATCTCGTCGCAGCTGCCGTGCAGCGGCGTGGGCGACGCGCCCGCGAGCGCCTTGAGCACGCGCTCGACCACCTGCTCGATGTCGGCCTTGCGTTCGCGCAGGTATTCGTCCTCGACTTCGTCGAAGTGGCGCGTGATGCGTTCGAGCTGCTCGGTGAGCGCCCACTCGACGTTGAAGCGGCGCGTGCGGATGAGGTCCACGGTCTCCTGCACGAGCATCACGTCGTTCAGGATCATGAGGTGCACGCCGATGAACGCGCCCATTTCGCTGGGCGCGTCGGCGGCGAGGTCGGCGCGCAGCGTGTCGAGTTCCTGCTCGACGAGCTTGAGCGCGGCCCGAAAGCGCTCGATTTCGGCTTCGATCTGCGACAACTCGACCAGATAGTGATCGACGTCGAGCGCGGCCGGAGCGATCAAATACGCCCGCCCGATGGCAATACCGCGCGATACGGGAATTCCATGCAGCGTGAACGGCACGCGCACCTCCTCTGGTTATGTGATGCCGCGGCAAACCGCTGCAATGCGCACTCTCTGACCCCGCCCGTCATTATAAATTCCGCTGCGTGCCGATGTTCCCTGGCGACACGCGTTTTGCAGCGCGGCAAGTCTTCGCGGCGCGGGGAGTGTCTTCGTATTTCGTCCGACTTGCGCCGATCTTTAGGCCTTGCAAGACACCGTAAGCGAATACCGCGTCGAGCAAATGAAAACGCCGCGTCGAAACGCGGCGTCGGGAGGCTAAAAGCGGCCGTGCTTCACTGGCCTTCGCCGAACTTGTCGGCGATGAGCTTGAGCAGCGCGCTCATGGCGTCCTGCTCGTCGGGGCCTTCCGTTTCGATCAGCACCGTGCTGCCGATGCCCGCGGCCAGCATCATCACACCCATGATGCTCTTGGCGTTGATGCGGCGGCCGTTGCGGCTCATCCAGATTTCCGACTGATAGTTGCCGGCCAGTTGCGTCAGCTTCGCCGACGCGCGCGCATGCAGGCCGAGTTTGTTCACGATGGTCGTTTCTTGTTGCAGCATAGGTCGATCCAGACGCAGTGTAGTTGGAGTGATGCGGTGAATTGTGCGACGCCGTGGCCCGGCGTGCTCGCTGCGCGGCCTGCGCCGCGCGCGATGCTGCGGCGCAGCGAGCCGTGCCGCCGTGATCCGACGGACGGACTCAGGTCGCGCCG
>NZ_JAAGPN010000213.1:0-13873 GCF_017104805.1 Paraburkholderia sp. Ac-20347
CCGCTCACGCGGTGACCGATCGATACGCGACCGGCCAACGGCAGGCGGTATGCGAACAATATCTGCCCAATCCCGATGTTCCGGTATTCCGGCCTCGGTTTTTTTGCGGCTTCTGCCATGCTAGACCTCTCGCAGCTTGAAAAGCGACATCTCGGTTGAAAACGGCGGGATTGCGGGGAATCCTCGTTGGAATGGTGTTAGCCCTGTTTCTCCACCACGAGATCGTTGTCCTTCGCGAACCGCAGCACGAAATCGAATGCGTAGGGCGCGACGTCGCGCAGCCGCGCATCGAGCACCACGCATTTCAGGTTGCCGATGATCATCGGGCTCACCCAGGGCGAGTAACGCAGGTGCGTGTCTTCCTTTCTCACGCCGCGCGCGGGCGGACCGAAACTCGACATCGCACCGGCAAGACGTTCCGACCAGTCGCTCGGCCGGAACGTCTTGCCTTTGTGGGTCACGCCTTGAATGACGTAAGCAGCGGGCTGCGCGCTATTCATTTGCAATTCCCTCTGCAATTCGGTTGTGGAGTTCGGACATCGCGATGAAACGGGCACGCGGCGCTCAGGCCAGCGAACGTTGAGCCGCGGCGACACCGGCAGCGCTCGCGGCATGCATCGCTTCGTGGCCTTTCGGCGTCCACATCGGCGGCGCGCTCAATTGCAGCGCCTCGCTGGTCGCATTCAGCGATTCGAGCGCCTTGCGCGGATTCGCCGAAAGTTGCGTGCCGTAGCCCGGAATGATCTGGCGGATCTTCGCCTGCCACGCGGGCGAACGCAGCCGCTCTTTGAACGCCATGTCCAGCAGATTCAGCATGATCGGCGCGGCCGTGGATGCGCCCGGCGATGCGCCGAGCAAGCCCGCGATACTGCCGTCCTTCGAACAGACGATTTCGGTGCCGAGTTTGAGCACGCCGCCCTTGACCTTGTCGCGCTTGATGATTTGCACGCGCTGGCCCGCTTGCCAGAGACGCCAATCCTGTTGCTGCGCGCGCGGCAGATATTCCTGCAACGTCTTCAGTCGATCCGCATCGGACAGCATCAATTGACCGGCGAGATATTTAATCAACGAAAACTCGGAGAGGCCCACGCGCACCATCGGCACGATATTGTTCATGCGCGTGCTCGCGAGCAGATCGCTATACGAACCGTTCTTGAGGAACTTGGTGGAGAACGTGGCGAACGGCCCGAACAGCAGCGCCTTTTTGCCGTCGAGAATGCGCGTGTCGAGATGCGGCACCGACATCGGCGGCGAACCCACCGACGCCTTGCCATAAGCCTTGGCGAAATGACGGCCCGTAATTTCACTGTTTTCGGTGACGAGAAATGAACCGCCCACCGGAAAGCCGCCATATTCCTTCGCTTCGGGAATACCGGCTTCCTGCAGCAACGGCAGCGAACCGCCGCCCGCGCCCACGAACACGAAACGCGCGTCGATACGGCGTGTTTGCGCATGCGATTGATGATTGCCGACCGTCACGCGCCAGCTGCCGTCGTCGTTACGCGAGATCTGCTGGACGTCGCTATTGAGCAGCAGATTGAAATTCGACTGGCTTTCCAGATAGCGCACGAATTGATGGGTGATTTCGCCGAAATTCACATCGGTGCCAATCGACGACCACGTGGCCGCCACTTTCTGGCGACGGTCGCGGCCCTCCATCATGAGCGGCGCCCATTGCGCGATCTCGCGATGCGATTCCGAGTACTGCATGCTCTGGAACAGCGCATTGTTTTGCAGCGCTTCGTGGCGCGCTTTCAGGAAGCGCACGTTCTCGTCGCCCCAGACGAAGCTCATATGGGGCGTGGAATTGATGAACGAACGCGGCTGCTTGAGAATGCCGCGGCTCACGCCCCACGACCAGAATTGGCGCGAAACCTGAAAGTCCTCGTTGATCCGCACGGCCTTGGCAATGTCGATCGAACCGGAAGCCGTACGCGGCGTATAGTTCAGTTCCGCCAGCGCCGTGTGGCCCGTGCCTGCGTTATTCCAGCCATTCGAGCTTTCGGCGGCGACGTCGCCGAGTCGCTCGACCATGGCCATCGACCAGCCGGGTTCGAGTTCGTGCAGCAACACGCCGAGCGTCGCGCTCATGATGCCGCCGCCAATGAAGAGAACGTCGACCTTGTCGAAGTCGTTTCCGGATTCGCCGCGCGAGTGAGCGGATTTTTCCGGTCGCGTTAGCGCGTCACGTTGTGCATTTTCCAAGATGGTCATTCGCCGGCGCCGAAGCGCAAGATGATTTCCACAATTGCTTCAGCGGCATGGAGTCGCTGAAGCGTCGCATTGCCTGATCTCATCGAATCCATGCTTCGCGGTCGGCGATAACACGCAATGGAATGCGCAAAGACGCTGAATTCGGTGAGAACCGCTCAATAGATCTGACGAACACGCTGCGTCGTCTGTCTAGCCGGAAGCGATGTTACGGCCTCGCCCCTGCTACATATAGTCGCGGTGTGGAAATGGACCTTTACCGGTTATCTGCGAATAGCCCTGGTTTTCACGTTGTTATTTTTTCGATTTACGCAGTGCTGTATTGCTGATCGTGCGCTGGCGAAAATATTGGTTTTACGCGCTTCGCCAGCGGAGTGCATGGAACGGACCCTTGCTTCAGGCAGGCTTAATCGGTGCAGAACGCCGAACTATAGTTCGCACTGTTGCGGCACTGTGACGCCGCCAGTAAGGAGAAAAGTCGTGAAAGTTCTGCATTGCCTCGTGATTGCCGTTTCGTTGTGCGCCGCCACCGCCCATGCGCAGGGCAATCATGCGCAGCCGTCCGCTGCTGCCGAAAACGCTGTCGTGAATCAGGACGTGTCGCCCGAGCATGGTTTCGGCCGCGTCGAACACCATAAACAAGCCGACAAGAAAGACGAATGCGTTGGTCCGGTGTCGTTCTGCAATATCTATTTCGGAAGCTGATTCGCTTTTTCCCCGTTTCGGAGAATGAGTTTGAACGACGCGAATACCCACCTCGTTTGGGAAAGCACTGTTGCGCTGCTTGGAAGAATCTCGTCGCCTGACGACGAACTGGCGCGAGCCATTCTTTCCGGGCAGCACCAGCGGTGGCAGGCGTGGAAGAAAAGCGCGGCGGCCCGGCAGGGCGTGCGCAATCTGGATGCGTCGAGCTTTACGATTGTCGATCGCGTTTCCGAGCGGTCGATTCTGATCTGCTGGTGCGATGCCACGCTTGGACATTACGCCGAGCAACTCTGGGTGCGAGGTGTGGCGCGTCGCTCGACGCTGTGCGTCTTGAGCGGCTTGCGCGTGCGGCGCGGCGATATCGTGTATCGGCCTTGCACGCGTGGTCAGCGCTCGGTGAATTGCGAGGAAGTCGTGCTGGCGTTCATGGTGGACGGCGTGCCGGGCGCGATCAGTTAGCCGTTGCGTGCATCGTCGCCGATACTCCGCATCGTTATTGCACATCGATAAAAACAAAGGGGAAGGGCGTTTCGCTCGCCTGAGTCTCCGTCTATCAAGCTGTTTATGAAGTCAACCACCCTCGCGCGCCGCGCCGCGCGGACCTTGAGTCTCGCCGCGCTGATGGTATTGAGCGCGTGCGCCACGACCGGTCGCCGCGAAGCCGACGATCCGCTCGAACCGATGAATCGCGCGATGTTCTCGTTCAACGAGGGCCTCGACCGCAACGTGGCGAAGCCCGTTGCCAGCGCCTACGCGCACGTGATGCCGGAGCCGCTGCAAACGGCCGTCGGCAATCTCTTTTCGAATCTTGGCGATGTCGGCAACTTCGTCAACGATCTGCTGCAACTGAAAGTCGCCGACGCCACCGAAGACCTGATGCGCTTCGCGATGAATTCGACCTTCGGTCTCGGCGGCTTGCTGGACTGGGCGACGCCCGCCGGTCTGCCCAAACATCACGAGGACTTTGGCCTGACGCTCGGGCATTACGGCGTGCCGTCCGGGCCGTATCTGGTGTTGCCGCTGTTCGGGCCGAGTTCGGTTCGCGACGCGAGCGGCCTGCTCGTGTCGAGCGCGCTCAATCCGACGACGTTCATGCCGCTCGTGGCGAGCACGCCGCTTTTCGGCGTGAACGTGGTGAGCACCCGCTCGCATATGCTCGGCGCGACCGATCTGCTGGAGATGGCGGCGCTCGACAAATACAGTTTCGTGCGCGACGGCTATTTGCAGAGTCGCGCGAATGCGCTCGACGAGCGCAAGACGCTGCCCGATTACGATGATCCTTCCGCACAGGGCGGCGGGCAGTCGCAGGCGTCGAAGTAAGCGGGCGAAAGAAGAGCGCGCGGCGCGGATTCCAAACCGGACCCGCGCCGCGCGCTTCTACATCGATCAGAAAATCTTGCGAATCCCGATCGCCGCGCCGACGTTGTTGCTGCGCCCGAGTTTGTCGACCGTGCCCGTGAGCGTGTCGGTGGTGCCCGGATAGTCGGCGGCAAACGCGCCTGTGCCGCGCGAGAAGTCGGCCGTGCCGTAGATCTCCGTATGTTTCGACAGCGAATATTCCGCCAGCACGGTCGCCGAATAGTTGACGCCCGAGCCGAGCGTGCCGTCGAGCAGTTCGGCGTTGCGCGTGCGGCCGTAATATCCGGCGACGGTAATCAGCAATGGCCGCGTCGCTTGCCAGTTCGCACCGATATAGAACGTGTCGTCGATACGATTCGGGCTACTGCCCGGCAGTTTGGGCGCGCCCGATTGCTGCATGTTGGCATCGGTCGTGCCGGTCTGATCCTGTGCGCGGATCCATCCGCCCAGCAAGCGAACCGCGGACGTGATCTGATACGCGCCGCTCACATGCAGCAGATTGATTTTCGCGCCATTAACGGTGCTGCCCGACGCGCTGCTCACCGAAGTCTGCTGAAAACCTGCGCCGAGCATCGCCGGGCCGCGCGCGTAACTCAATTCGACGCCATAGCTGCTGCCGAGGCCTACCGATCCGGCGTGATTGCCGAAGCCGTAAATCGCGTCGATGGTCAGGCCGTTGACGTTCAGCTTGTATTTGACGCTGTTATTGATCGTCAGATACGGGCCGATGCCGTTCCACATCCAGCTGTCCTGCCAGTAATTGCCGACGGTGAGCGGGTCGAATATGTCGCCCATCGTGTCGTAAAGCGGCGCATATTGATTGCCGAGGGTGACGGCGCCGTAGCGTTCGCTCGACAGACCCACGTAGGCCTGGCGGCTGAATAGCGTATTGGCGACGTGCATTTCGCCGCTATTCACTTCGAAGCCGTTTTCGAGGCGAAAGATGGCGGACACGCCGCCGCCCAGATCTTCGCTGCCGCGCAGACCCCAGCGGCTATGGGTTTCCGGACCGACGGCCATGCTCATCAGGTCCTTGCCGTCGGCGGCGGCATTCGTTTGATAGCGCAGCGCCGTATCGACGATGCCGTACAAGGTCACCGAGCTTTGTGCATGGGCCGACGAGGTGCCCGCGATGGCGGTCAGCGCGCCAATCGCCCCTGAAATGACGACGTTTTTCATTGTTTGAGTACGGTGTGAGGTCCAATGCCGAACGTTGCGATCGGCGTCTCGATCCGCCCGTTTAAACGAGCGGACGGAGCATAGTGGTTCGGCCAGACGCGAGAAATTGCGCCGCGCGAAGAAGTGCGTTGCACTTCGCGGAAGAATGGCGCGACGAGGGAGAAAGAGAGGGCGCGATGCGTGCTGACGGGCGAATGCGTTCAGGGAACGGCATTCACGCGGGCGCGGTAAGAGACTGTTCCTGCACAGGCGCTTGACGCGCGCGAAGTGCGCCCCGATCAGATATCACGGCACGTGATAGGCCAGATCAGCAATCCGGATTGGACACGCCGCCACGCAGCGCTGAATATGCGTGATGCGGCATGACTAGCGGTGAATCACTCTGATTGATAAACGCTGATTAACGGCCCGCGATTGCGTGGTGCAGGGCCGCTTGCGGCGCATCCGCGAGCGCGGGCGTCTGTCCCAGACTGGCGCGGATATACGAATGCTCGGTGCTGCGAATATGCGTGCGCAACTCCGTGCACGCCTTCTTCACATTGCCCTCGCGCACGAGTTCCATGATGTGTGCGTGGGTGTCCTGGCAGGAATCGACGGTCTCGTCGGCCACCGACAGGCGCGCGCGCAACGCGTGAATCTTGTCGGCGACGAGCTGATACGCCTGCTGCAGATAACCGTTCCCGCACGCGGCGACGATCGCGCCATGAAACGCGGCGTCGTGATCGCGCGCGCGTCCGTCCTCGGTGCCGCTCGCGGGCGCGAGCGCTTGAGCCAGCGCGTCGGCGAGCGCGGCGCTATCGGCCTTCATCGCCAGTTCCAGCGCCGACGATTCGACGATCTCGCGAAAGCGGCAAATCTCGCGCACCTGCTCCACGGTCGGCTGGAACACGTAGGTGCCGGATTGCGGCTGCACTTCCACGAGCCCTTCGAGCTTCAGTTGCACCAGCGCCTCGCGCACGGGCGTCTTGCTCACGCCGAGCTGCCCGGCAAGCACGTTCTCGGACAGCTGGCTGCCGAACGCCAGATGGCCGTCGACGATCGCGCGACGGATGCTTTCTTTCGCAATAGCCGTGAGGGATTTCGGGCGCTCCCCCAGTTTTTCGATACTCATGGTCAGCCAGTGGGCGTATGGACCGGCGCGCGACAGCCTGGAGGCTGCTCGCCGATGCCGTGACGGGGACGTGCGCGGCGCGTTCCGCTGAATGGAGCGTCGCGCCGCAATGATCCGAAATATAGCACGCCCCCTTGTCGTATTGAGATCTGCAATCTAAGATATCAGTTGTCCGGGGCGCGAACCGGCCGGGTTCGGTCTGCGGCGCGCACGGCAAACGAAGAAAGCAAACGAAGAAAGCAAACGAAGAAGTCAAACGAGAAAGACAGACCGGAGGAGATGCTTCATGCAGGAGATCGACAAGAAAGCGGCGAGGCTGTTGACGAGCCGCCGCTGGATGAGCGCGCTGCTGGCCGGCGCGGCGCTGATGACGGCGGCGGGCGTGCAAGCCGCGTCGGACGGGCAGGGCGCGCAGGCGGAACCCGCCGTGCCGAAGCTCGAAGTCGTGGCGCAGTGGAACCGCTTGCCCTACGACCTCGGCGATCCTAAAGCCGAGCAGGCCTACGACGCGAATCAGACCTACAAGAAGGTGCTGCTGCAAGGCGTCAAGCTCGATTCGAAGGGCAATATGTATGTGAGCACGGCGCGCTGGGGCGGCCCCGAAGTGCCGGCCACGCTCTCGAAGCTCGTGAAGAAAGACGGCCAGTGGGAACTGCAGCCGTTCCCGAGCCTCGCGATGAACAAGGTCGGCGACCCGCAGGCGCTGCAATCGGTGCTCGGCTTCGAGATCGATCGCAACGACGTGATGTGGATTCTCGACCAGGGCCATATTGCCGGTCAGCCGTCGGCGCCAGGCGCGGAAAAACTCGTGCTCTGGGACCTCAAGACCAATCGCGAATTGCAGAGCTACGACTTTAGCGACGCCGATTCCGACAAGAAATGCTCGTTCCTCAACGACGTCGTGGTCGATAACGACCGCGACTTCGCCTATATCACCGACTCGGGCATCTTCTGCGATCACCTGCACGGCGGCCTCATCGTCTACGACCGCAAGCATAATCGCGCGCGCCGCGTGCTCGATCAGACCGTCTTCACGACGGACGAAGCGGGCTTCCAGTTCCGCATCGACAACCAGAACGTGCTGAGCAAGACGCCGATGCGCACGGGCGCGGACGGCATCGCGCTGTCCGGCGACAAGAAGACGCTCTACTGGACCAATCTGTCCGGCCACACGCTGTATTCGCTCGATACCGCGCTGCTGCGCGATTTCAGCACCAGCGAGTCGGCGCTGCGGACCTCGGTCAAACGCGTGGCCACGCTGCCGTCGAATACCGACGGCATGATCGCCGACCGCGCCGGCAACCTCTATATGACCGCGCTCGAAATGAACGGCATCATGTATCGCGACGCGAAGACCGGCAAGATTTCGACCTATGTGATCCATCCCGAGATGGTCTGGCCCGACACGATGAGCTGGGGCCCGGACGGCAATCTCTACGTGGTCGCGGGCCATCTGAATCTGTGGGTCGACAACGCAATGGACTTCGATCATCCAGCCGTGCCGAATTTCCGCATCTGGAAGGTGCAGGCGCACGGCCGCAGCTATAGCGCGCAGTAAAGACGCAGCAAAACCTTGATAACGCAATTGCAGTGACCGCAGTAAAGCGGGCCGCGCGACCGGGGTTCTGCACTCCGGTTGCGCGCGCCCAGGCAAACTCGTGCGCGTTCGGGCGTCGATCGGCTCGGATCGGCTTCAATCAGCTTCGATCGCGCGCAGTCGTGGAGGCAGGCAAGGGTGGAAAGCAGAAGTCTCGAAGAGGATCGCGGCGCGCCGCGCAAACGCGTGGTCGTGATCGACGATGGCTACGGTTCGTATGAAACGGAACAACGGATTCTGGCGGCGGTGAACGCCGACGTCGTGGTGCTGCCGTGTCGCGGCGACGCTGCGCGCGTGCGCGAAGTGGCCGCCGACGCCGACGCGCTGCTGGTGCGCGAATCGCCCGTGAACGCCGCCGCGATTGCGGCCATGCAGCGTTGCCGCGCGATCGTGCGTTATGGCATTGGCGTCGATAACGTCGATCTCGACGCCGCGCGCGACAAGCGCATTTACGTGGCGAACGTGCCGGATTACGGCGTGGAAGAGGTGAGCGATCAGGCGCTCGCGCTGCTGATGGCGGTCGCGCGTTACACGGTGCGCCGCGATGGCGCGGTGCGGGCGGGCGCGTGGAATGTATCGCGCGAGCAGAAGATGTACCGCATCGCCGGACGCACGCTCGGCCTCGTCGGTTACGGGCGCATCGCGCGCGCGTTCGAGCGCAAGATGCGCGGCATGGGCGTGGCGCGCGTGCTCGTGTATGACCCGTTTCTCGATCCCGCCAAAACGCCGGGCGTCGAATGCGTGGATCTCGATACGCTTTGCGCGGAAAGCGATTACATCTCGCTGCATTCGCCGCTCACGCCCGACACGCGCAAACTCATCAATGCGGCGCGTCTCGCGCGCATGAAGCCGACGACGATACTCGTGAACACCGCGCGCGGCGGCCTGATCGACGAAGCCGCGCTGATCGACGCGCTGCAACGCCGCGCGATCTTCGGCGCCGGTCTCGACGTGTTTGAAAACGAGCCGCCGCGCGCCGATCATCCGCTGTTTGCGTGCGAAAACGCCGTGCTCTCCGATCACACCGGCTGGTATTCCGAAGATTCGGTGGCGGAATTGCAGACCAAGGCCGCGCAGGAAGTGGCGCGTGTGCTGGGCGGCGATCAGCCGAAACACTGGGTCAATCCGTGGAGCGCTGCTTAAGCGTACACGTCAAGCACACAACTCAAGCGCATTCGCGCACCACGAAGGCAGACGGCGGCGCCTGATTTTCAGGCGCGGCTGTTATTCAGTTAATTAGTCATGCTATCGAAAGCATGAAACAAGGAGTGAAGTTTATGGAACTGCAAGCGCTCATCAGCGGATTCGAAAAAGTGGCGACGGCCTCGGTCGCCGACGCAGTGGACCTGATCGCGGGCCGCCGCGGCTTTATGGATCAGGCGATCAAGCCGCGCATCAACGACCGCAAGATCGTCGGTCCCGCCGTGACGATCCTCGAAGCGCCCACGCACGAAAAAGTCCCGCCGCAGCATGCGCTCGACGCCATCGACGAATCGCCGGAAGGCAGCGTGATCGTGATCGGCATCTACGGCGAGCCGAATGTGGCCGTGTGGGGCGGTCTGATGACGGCAGGCGCGGTGGCCAATCGCCATGCAGGCGCGATTCTCGACGGCGGCGTGCGCGACATCACGGAAATTCGCCGCGACTACGATTTCCCGGTGTATTCGCGCTCGGTGTCGCCTGGCACGACGGTGGGCCGCTTCACGACGCTCGCCGCGAATATCGAAGTGGAATGCGGCGGCGTGAAGGTGAATGCGGGCGACATCATCGTGGCCGATATCGACGGCGTGGTGGTCGTGCCGCGCGAGCACGCGGAAGCCGTGCTCAAGATGTCCGAGGAAATCGACGCACGCGAACTCGAGCAGGCGCGTCTGATCATCGGCGAAAAGTCGCTGCGCAAGGGACTCGCGAAATATGGCCGCATCTGACGTGAAGCCGGCCGGAGCGCCTGCGATCCTCGCGCTCGGCGAGCCGATGATCGAGTTCAACCAGTCGGCCTCCGACGACGCGCGTCAGTTCCTGCAAGGCTTCGGCGGCGACACGTCGAACTTCTGCGTCGCGGCGGCGCGCCAGGGCGCGAGCGTCGGCTACGTCACGCGCCTCGGCGACGACGCGTTCGGCAAGCTGTTCCTCGATCTGTGGCGCGCCGAAGGCGTGGACGTGCAGGGCGTCGCGAGCGATGCGCAGGCGCACACGGGCGTCTATTTCGTGACGCACGACGCGAGCGGACACGCGTTCAGCTATCTGCGCAAGGACTCGGCGGCGAGCCGGATGTCGCCGCAGACGCTGCCGCGCGATCTGCTCGCGGGCACGCGCTTCCTGCACGTCTCGGGCATTTCGCAGGCCATCAGCGCGAGTGCGTGCGATGCGGTATTCGAAGCGATCGCCATCGCGCGACAAGCGGGCGCGGCGATCTGCTACGACCCGAACGTGCGCCTCAAGCTCTGGCCGCTGGCGCGGGCGCGCGCGGTGATCGAAGCGACGGCGCGCGAAGTCGACTACATGCTGCCGAGTCTCGAAGACGCGCAAACGCTCACGGGGCTGAACGACGCCGAAGCGATCGTCGCGCATTACCTCGCGCTGGGCGTGCGCGTCGTGTGCCTGAAGCTGGGTGGCGACGGCGTGCTGGTCGCGCGCGGCGAGCAGCGCACGCGCATCGCGGGCCATGCGGTGAACGTGGTCGATGCGACCGGTGCGGGCGATTGTTTTGATGGCGCGTTCGTCGCGCGTCTCGCGGCCGGCGACACGCCCGAGGACGCCGCGCGCTACGCCAACGCGGCGGCGGCGCTCTCGACGCAAGGCTTCGGTGCGGTGGCGCCGATTCCGCGTCCGGACGCTATCGCCGCGCGGCTGAAAAACTGAACGGTGCATGACCGGCGCGCGCTGCGAAAGTGGCGCGCGCCATTCACCATTTCGTCAACGAATAAAGCAGCGTCACAAGCTGGACAGAGGTGAGGAGACACCCATGAGCACCGATATCGCGCTCGAAAAGCGCACCATGAGCAAGGTCACGCGGCGTCTGATGCCGTTTTTGATCCTGCTGTACTTCTTCGCGTTCCTCGATCGCGTGAACGTCGGCTTTGCCGCGCTCACGATGAATCGCGATCTTGGCCTGACCGCCTCGCTGTTCGGCTGGGGCGCGGGCATTTTTTTCATTGGCTATTTTCTGTTCGAAGTCCCAAGTAATCTCGCGCTCGCCAAAACGGGCGCGCGGATCTGGCTGGCGCGCATCATGATTACGTGGGGCATCGTCTCGGCGTGCGGCGCGCTTGTCAAGGGACCGGCCAGCTTCATGACGCTGCGTTTCGTGCTGGGCGCGGCCGAAGCGGGCTTCTTTCCGGGCGTGATTCTCTATCTGACGTTCTGGTTTCCCTCGCGTTATCGCGCGCAGATCATCGGGTTGTTCATGCTCGCGAATCCGGTATCGACGGCGCTTGGCTCGATCGTCTCCGGTTTCATTCTGCGCATGGACGGCCTGCTCGGCGTGGCGGGCTGGCAGTGGCTGTTCATCCTCGAAGGCATTCCTTCGGTGGTGATGGGCTTCGTCACGCTGCGCTATCTCAGCGATGCGCCTTCGAAGGCGCGCTGGCTCGACGCCGACGAACGCGACTGGCTCGATCGGCAGATCAGCAGCGAAGCGGCGGAACGCGCGCGCAAGCACAAGCTCTCGCTCGGCCAGACGCTGATGAATCCGCATGTGCTGCTGCTCGGCCTGATCTATTTCCTGATCGTGACGGCGAATAACGGCCTCGTGCTCTGGCAGCCGCAGATCATGAAGGCGCTCGGTCTCGCCGAACATTGGGTCGGGCCGGTGAACGCGATTCCGTTCGTGGTGGGCGCGATCACCATGCTGGTCTGGGGACGCCTCGCCGACCGGCGCGGCAAATATCGCATCGACCTCGCCTGCGCGTGCACGGTCGCGGCGGTGGGGCTGGCGCTCGCGGCTTCGTCGACGCAACCGCTCATGGTGATCGCCGGCCTCGTGCTCGCGGCGGTGGGCGGTTATGGCGCGCTGCCCGCGTTCTGGGCCTTGCCCACCACGTTCCTTTCGGGCACGGCGGCGGCGGCCGGTATCGCGCTGGCGAATTCGATCGGCAATCTCGGCGGTTTCGCCGGGCCCTATCTGATCGGCTATGTGCGCGCGACGACTTCCGGCTACGGCTACGGTCTCGCGATGCTCGCCGTCGCGGCGTTGCTCGCGGGGCTGATCAGCCTGTGTGCGCGCGGTCCTTCGGGCAGCGACGAAGCGGAGGCCTTCGACAGCCAGATCGACGCGCACGCGCATCGCCCGTCACGCGGCCATTGACGATAAACGACGGACAATAAGATACGCCCGCGCTGCCGTTCGGAACACGGCAGCGCGGGCGTTTTTGCTTGATCGGAGCGGAAGGAACTGGCGCTAAAGGCGTGCTCAGCGCTCAGCGCGCCGCAACCGGCCCGAGCCGCGCGGCAATCGTGCGGCATGCTGCGAGCAGCGGCTCGATGTAGTGGCGTTGTGCATCGGCCTCGCGGCGGAACATCGGCATGCTGATGCTGATGCAGCCCGCCGCGCGTCCGTCCGCGCCGCGAATCGCCGCGCCATAGCACCAGATCGACTGTTCGTTTTCCTCGCGGTCTTCCGCGTAGCCGCGTTGCGCCGTGAGTTCGATTTCGTGGCGGATTGCGTCGAGATCGGTCATCGTGTGTTCGGTGAAGCGCGTGCGCGGCGCGCGTTCGAGCAGCGGTTCGCGCTCGGCGGCCGAGAGCGTCGCGAGCCACGCCTTGCCGACCGAACTCGACGTCAGCGATACGCGCGTGCCGATGCGCGACGCCATGCGTACCGCGTGCGGGCTTTCGAGCTTCTCGATGTAGACCATTTCACCGTCGCTCGGCACCGCGAGATGCACGGTTTCCGAAGTGGCGTTGCGCAGTTCCATGAGCGCGTCGACGGCCGCGATGCGCAGATCGGAGCGCTCCCAGGCCCGGCTCGCGAGATTGACGAGGCGCGCACCGAGCCCGAACGTATTGCCGCCACCATGCGCCACCACCAGCCCTTCGGCCTGCAAGGCCGCGACGATGCGATGCACGGTCGGGCGCGGATAGCCGCTGGCCGTCGCGAGCTTCGCGACATTGGGCGGCGTTTCGGCGTCGGCGATCAGTTGCAGGACCGCGATGAACTTCGAAAACGCGGCGGCGCCCGCCACCGCCGTGGCAGCAGAGGGCAAGGCGGATGAAGCGGGCGGAGCGGACTTATCGGAATTCGACATCGGCGAACGAGGAGGCGGAAATGCGGGCAATCAGTGCGGCCGCGAAGCCACGGGTCGCGCCATTATGCCCGCAAACCCGGCGCGCGAAAATCCGCGCCGCCGGGCCGCGATGCGCGCGCGATGCCCGTGCGTTCACACGCTCACGCGCAGAGATAGCCGCCGTCGATCGGCACGATCGCGCCGGTCATGAACGACGCGGCCGGCGAGCACAGGAACGCGGCCACGTTCGCGACTTCTTCGGGCAGGCCCCAGCGCTTCATCGGCGTGCGTTCGAGAATGCCTTGCGAGCGGCTGCTGTCGTCCTGCAAGGCCTGCGTGAGCGGCGTCGCGATCCAGCCGGGCGCGATGGCGTTGACGCGAATCGAGTCCGCCGCGTAGGCGATCGCGAGCGAGCGCGTGAGCTGCGCCACGCCGCCCTTGCTCGCGCTATAGGCGGGCACGAGTCCGCCGCCGAAGAAACTCAGC
>NZ_JAAGPN010000214.1:0-250 GCF_017104805.1 Paraburkholderia sp. Ac-20347
GGGGGCGGCGTATCATTAAAAAAAAAAAAAAAAAAAAGATTAGCTGTAGCCAAGTAACTGAATACAACAATAGATACACTGTATGTCAGTGCCTGTGTGATTACCGTCTGTATGTTTCTATACTCTACCATCCTTAAGAGTCGACTTGTGGTGTGATCAGTATCACATCTGCAGCTATCATCTCTATAGCTATCAACTATGTCTACAATGCATAGTACAATATACTATCAATCACACGCTCACTCAACAA
>NZ_JAAGPN010000215.1:0-14122 GCF_017104805.1 Paraburkholderia sp. Ac-20347
CGAGCGCCGGGCCGCTCGCGGCGCCGGCTGCGCCCGCGGGAGCGGCTGGCGCGTTTGCGGGCCGATTCGACTGCGCATTTGGCGGCGCATTTGGCGGATTCTCGGGCCGGTTCACGATTCGAGCACCTCGCGCAGGCTGTCGGCGATCAGGTTCACGGCGACCACCAGCGAGCCGATCGCGGCGGCGTCGAACGCCACGGTCCACCACGCGCCGCCCGCGAGCAGCGCGTAGGATTCCGCGAGCGCGAGCCCCCAGTCGGCGGACGGCGGCTGGATGCCGAAGCCGAGAAACGACAGCGTCGCCACCGCGAAAATCGCGTAGCCGAGCCGCACGGTCGCTTCCACGACGATCGGCGGCCAGACGTTCGGCAGGATCTCCGCGAACATCACGAAGGGCGCGCGATCGCCGCGCAGACGCGCAGCCGACACGTAGTCGAGATGGCGCTCGGCGAGCACGGCGGCGCGCACGGTGCGCGCGATCAGCGGCGCGAAAGTCACGCCGATCACCAGCACGACCGCGAGATTGGATGCGCCCACGGCCGCGAGCACGAGCAGCGCGACGATCACGAGCGGCAGCGCGAGCACGGCGTCGAGCGCGCGCGAGACGAGCGTGCCGATCCAGCCTTCGAAGTAACCGGTGACGAGCCCGAGCGCCGCGCCCGCGAGCGTACCGGTGAGCGTGGCGAGCGGCGCGATGATGAGAATGTCGCGCGCGCCCACGATCACGCGCGAGCAGATGTCGCGGCCCAGTTGATCGGTGCCGCACCAGTGCGCGTGATCGGGCGGCATCAGCGAGCTGAGCGGATCGGACGCGTAGGCGTCGTAGGGCGCGAACCACTGGCCCGCGAGCGCGCAGACGATCCACGCAAGCAGGATCAGCACGCCGATCACGAACGCGGGCGAGCGCAGCAGCAGACGCAGGATGGCCGCGGCGCGCGAAGACGCCGACGGCGTTTGCGCGCGCGCGTTCGCGTCGAGGGTGTCGGAGGCCGGGCGATTCATGCGCCACCCTTTGCGCGCAGACGCGGATCGAGCAGCACGTGCAGGCCGTCGGCGAGCAGATTCGCAAGCGTATAGACGAGCCCGACGGCGAGCACGCCCGCTTCGAGCAGCGGAAAGTCCTTCGCTTTCGCGGCGTTGTAGATCAGCGAGCCGATGCCTGGATAGCGGAACAGCGACTCCACCACCACGAGTCCGCCGATCAGATAGCCGAGCTGCGTGGCCGCGACCGTCACGCTCGGCAGAAGCGCGTTGCGCAGCACGTGGCGCACGATCACGGTGTGACGCGGCAAACCCTTGAGGATCGCGGTGCGCGTGTAGTCGGCGTCGAGCGCGTCGAGCATGCCCGCGCGCGCGATCCGCGCGAGGTAGCCGAAGAACACGAGCACGAGCGGCAGCACCGGCAGCACGAGATGGCGCAGCGTCTGCAGCGCGCCCGCGTCGGGCGGCGCGACGGCTTCGATCGGCAGCCAGCGCAGCCACACGCCGAAGATCAGAATCAGCACGATCGACGACACGAATTCGGGCACCGCGCTCGCGCACAGGCCGAGCGTGCTGATCAGGCGGTCGAGCCAGCGTCCGCCGTTGAGCGCGGCCCACACGCCGCCGCCGATGCCGAGCGGCACCACCACGAAGAACGCGAGCAGGCCGAGTTTCGCCGACTGCAGCAGCGCGTCGCCGACGAAGGGCGCGACCGCTTGCCGGTAGGTCCACGAGGTGCCGAAGTCGCCGCGCAGCGCATGGCCGATCCATGTGCCGTATTGCTGGAGCAGCGGGCGGTCGGCGCCGAGTTCGTGATTGAGCGCGGCGACGGCGCGCGCGTCGGCGAGCGGGCCGAGCACGGCGCGGCCGATGTCGCCGGGCAGCAGCTGGCCGCCCGCGAACACCAGCACGGACAGCAGCCAGAGCGTGAACAGCGCCCACGCCGCGCGCGTCGCGAGAAAGCGCAGCGCGTTCGTCGAGCGCGCCGCGTGCGCAAGCGCTGTGTTCGCGGCGTCCGGATCGATGCGGGGCGGTCTCGTCAGCGGTGTGGCCATCGGACTCCTGATCTTGAGGCTGGCGCGACTTGATGCAACACGAAGCGACACGAAAATACGCGAGCAGCTTCAGCCCGCGAGCACCGCGCGGTCGAAGTAGAGCTGCGCGAGCGCCGTGAAGTGAATGCCCGACAGCGCGGTGCGCTGCGCGATCAGCTGATCGTAGAAGTACGGAATGATCACCGGCGTTTCGTCGAGCAGCAGCGTCTGGATCTGCGCGGCGACCTGCTTTTGCGCGGCCACGTCGAGCGTCGCCGCGAACTGCGCGACCAGCTTGTCGTACTGCGCGTTGCGAAAGTGCGCCGCATTCCACGTGCCGCCGCTCGTCAGCGGCGCGTTGAGGAACACGTTCGGCACGCCGCGATGGCCGTAGTCGGTGATGCCCATCGGCGCGTCGAGCCAGTCCGATTTGCCGTAGGTGCCCGCGCCGTAATACTGCGACTGGCTTTCCACCTTGAGCGCGATGCGCACGCCGATCGCCTTCGCCGCGTTCTGCACGACCACGGCGAGGTCGGGAATCTCCATGTACTTCTCGGTCGTGAGCGTGATGTCGAAACCGTTGCCCACGCCCGCCTGCGCGAGCAACTGGCGTGCCTTCGCGAGATCGGGCTTGCGCTGCGGCACGCTCGTGCCCGTCGACGGGAAGACGGGCGCGAACGGGCTGTCGTTGCCCACGACGGCGCGGCCCTTGAAGAGCCCGCGCACCATCACGTCGCGATCGAGCGAGAGCGCGAGCGCCTGGCGCACGCGCTTGTCCCTGAACGCGGGCACGTCGTTGCGCATGTGGATCTGCCGATGCGCGCTCGAACGCACGCCGATCACCTTGAAGTCGGGATTGTTCAGGATGCCGATGCCGCCCTGAACGGTGAAGGTGCCCATCACGTCGGCCTGACGGCCTTGCAGCGCGAGGATCTGCGCCTGTTCGTCGGCGTAGAAGGCGAATTCGACGCGTGCGGGCAGCGCCTTGTCGCCCCAGTAGTCGGGGTTGCGCACGAAGCTCGCGCCGCGCCGCGTTTCGTATTTTTCGAGCTTGAACGGCCCGGTGCCGATAAAGCTCTTTTCGTAATTGCCCGCGTAGTTTGCGGGCAGCAGCACGGCGTTGTAGTTGTCCGATGAGACGTAGTACGGGAAATTGCCGTTCGGCGCGTCGAGGTGGAACGCGACGGTGTGCTCGTCGACGAGCTTCGTGCCGCCTTTCGACAGCACGCCCTTGAGCACCGAAAGCGCCGCCGAACCGCTCGCGGGGTCGGCGAGCCGGTCGAAGGTGGCCACCACGTCCTTCGCGCCGAATGGCTGGCCGTCGTGGAATTTCACGTTCGGGCGCAGCTTGAAGGTCCAGACGTCGGCTTTCTCGTTCGCTTGCCACGAGAGCGCGAGGGCGGGCTGCAGGCGGCCTTCGGCGTCGTCGTTGGCGAGGAATTCGCCGGTCTGGTTCAGCAGGCAGAGCGCGCCCGCATCGGTCACGGTGAGCGGATCGACGGCGCCCGCGGGCATCAGATGCGCGACGCGGATGGTCTGGTTGCCGGGCGTGGCGGGCTTCGCGGCTTGTGCACCTTGTGCGCTTTGTGCATGAACGTCGCGCGGCGCGAGCAGACCGCCCGCCGTGACGGCGAGCCCCGAGAGACCGAGCAGGCTCAGATGGCGCAGCAATTCGCGGCGCGTGAGGCGGCCGGCCTGAAACTCGTCGAGGGCGTGATGGCCGGGCGCATCGGCGTGAGGGCGCAGCGAGTCGAAAGCGGACGCGAGGGATGAAGCGGATGACGCTGATGAAGCGAACAGGCGGGACGGCGGACGACGTTTCATCGGTGCGGATTTCCGTGCGATTCCGTGAATGGGCGCGTTAGCGGAAGCGGCCAACGCGACGGCGGCATGCGGTACGGCAGACGACGAAGCAGAATCGGTCCAGTTTACGCGTTTTCGGGCCGTTGATGGCGATGCGGACGATGCCAGGGTTCAGCGGGGTTGCGCGGGATCGCGGCGTCGTGCAGGGCGACGCCGCGTGTTGGCGGGATGGCGCGGCGATTGTCGCGATTGTCGAGTGCGCCGGGATCAGCGCGCCGCGACCGGCCGTCGCCAGCGATGAAACAGCACCGAGCCGATCCAGCAGGCGATGAACAGCGCGACGATCGCATAGCCGAGTTCGCCGAAGCGATCGTTCAGACCCGCGACCAGGCTCCAGAAGCCGCCGCTCGCGTCGAACTTGTCGGCGATCAGGCCGAGCGCTTCCACGCCGCCGATCACGATCGCCACCAGCGCGGAGACGAAGGTGATGCTCGCGTTGTAGTAGAGCTTGCGTTTCGGATCGTCCATGGCCCAGCCGTAGGCGTGGACCATCAGCACGTTGTCGGTGGAATCGACGAGCGTCATGCCCGCCGTGAAAAGCGCGGGGAATACGAGGATCGAGTACATCGGCAGGCCCTTGCCGGCTTCGGCGGCGGCGATGGCGAGCAGGCCGATTTCGGTGGCCGTGTCGAAGCCGAGCCCGAACAGCACGCCGACCGGATACATGTGCCAGCTTTTCGTGACGAGCGCAAAGAGCGGGCGCAGCGCGCGCGAGAACAGACCGGCGGGCGCGGGCGCCTGCGCGGCGAGCGCGGCGGCGTCCTCGCCCTGCTGCGCGCGGCGATAACGGCGCCATACGTCGCGCAGAATCACGAGATTCACGCCCGCGAGCAGCAGCAGAAAACCCGACGACACCAGCGTGCCGATGGTCGAGCCGATCTCGTGAAAGCGCTCGAAGCGGCCATGCAGCGTGAGCGCCGTGAGCGCGATGCCGACCGTGGCCGCGATCACGATGGTCGAGTGCCCGAGCGAGAACGCGAGGCCCACGCCGATGGGCCGCTGGCCGCGCTGCATGAGCTTGCGCGTGACGGCGTCGATGGCGGCGATGTGGTCGGCGTCCACCGCGTGGCGCAGGCCGAAACCGTACGCGAGGAGCGCCGTGCCGAGCAGCAGCGGATAGTGGCGGAACGCGATCAGCGCCCAGGCCCAGGCGGCGAGATTCGCGCCGATCAGCGCGGCGTAGAGAACGATCAGGCGCGGGCGCAGCGGCCTGGCGTGGACGGACGAAGCGGCGGATGTCATGCGTGAATGATCTGGGCTGAGCGGTGGTGTTTAATGATCGTGAGGATTCCGATGGATCGGATCGACCCAATAAACGGCTTCCGGTTGTTCGACCGCGTCGATGTCGAGATTCACGACCACGGCTTCGTTATCGCTGCGCACGAGCACGCATTCGAGCGGATCGTCGGTGCTCGCGTTGATTTCCTGATGCGGCACGTAGGGCGGCACGAAGATGAAATCGCCGGGACCGGCTTCGGCGGTGAACTCCAGATGCTCGCCCCAGCGCATGCGCGCGTGGCCGCGCACCACGTAAATCACGCTTTCGAGCGCGCCGTGATGATGCGCGCCGGTCTTCGCGTTCGGATGGATCGTCACCGTGCCCGCCCAGATTTTCTGCGCGCCGACGCGCGCGGCGTTGATGGCGGCCGCGCGATTCATGCCGGGCGTCTGCGCGGTGTTGGCGTCGAGCTGATCGCCGCGAATCACCTTTACGCCGTGTTCGCGCCAGTCGACGGGGGCGTCGTGGTGATCGTGGTCGTGCGGGTCGTCGTGTGAATGATCGTGCGGATGATCGTGATCGTGGCTCATCGTCGTGTCTCCTCGTTCGTGCGTGGCTCTCGCCGTCCCATTGTGGCATGGACAAAAATGCGCCGGGCACGCATCCGGCGCAAGCGTTTTTCACTTGGCGCACGCGCATGAAAAAAGCCCGTCCTTTGCGGGACGGGCTTGCGTTTCATGCCGCCTGGCGATGCAGGCCGGCGCTTACGACTTCTTGGCGTTGATCACCGCTTCGGCCACGTTCTGCGGCGTTTCCGAGTAGTGCTTGAACTCCATCGTGTAGGTGGCGCGGCCCTGCGTGAGCGAGCGCAGCGACGTCGAGTAGCCGAACATTTCGGAGAGCGGCACTTCGGCGCGCACGATCTTGCCGCCGCCGCCCGCGATGTCCTCCATGCCCTGCACGATGCCGCGCCGGCTCGACAGATCGCCCATCACGTTGCCCATGAAATCCTCGGGCGTTTCCACTTCCACCGCCATCATCGGTTCGAGCAGGATCGGCTTGGCCTTGCGCATCGCTTCCTTGAAGGCCATCGAACCGGCCATGCGGAAGGCGTTTTCGTTCGAGTCCACGTCGTGGTACGAGCCGAACGTGAGCGTGACCTTCGTGTCGACGACCGGATAGCCCGCGAGCACGCCCGCCTTGAGCGTTTCCTGAATGCCCTTGTCGACGGCCGGAATGAATTCGCGCGGAATCACGCCGCCCTTGATCGCGTCGACGAATTCGTAGCCCTTGCCCGGCGCCTGCGGTTCGAGCGTGATGACCGCGTGACCGTACTGGCCGCGCCCGCCCGACTGCTTGACGAACTTGCCTTCGACATCTTCGACCTTGTTCTTCACGGTCTCGCGATATGCGACCTGCGGCTTGCCGACGGTCGCTTCCACGCCGAACTCGCGGCGCATGCGGTCGACGAGAATTTCGAGGTGCAGCTCGCCCATGCCCGAGATGATGGTCTGGCCGGATTCCTCGTCGGTCTGCACGCGGAACGACGGATCTTCCTGCGCGAGCCGGTTGAGCGCGATGCCCATCTTTTCCTGGTCGGCCTTGGTCTTCGGCTCGACGGCCTGCGAGATCACCGGCTCCGGGAAGATCATGCGTTCGAGCACGATCGGATTCGCGGGATCGCACAGCGTGTCGCCGGTCGTCGCTTCCTTCAGGCCGACGGCGGCGGCGATGTCGCCCGCGCGCACTTCCTTGATTTCCTTGCGCTCGTTCGCGTGCATCTGCAGGATGCGGCCGAGACGCTCGCGCTTTTCCTTGATCGCGTTGAGCACCGTGTCGCCCGATTCCACCACGCCCGAGTAGACGCGGAAGAAGATCAGCTGGCCGACGAACGGGTCGGTCATGATCTTGAAGGCGAGCGCGGAGAACGGCTCTTCATCGCTCGGATGACGCTCGATTTCCTTGTCGTGCAGGTCGTGGCCGAGAATCGCGGGCACGTCGACGGGCGAGGGCAGATAGTCGATCACGGCGTCAAGCATCGCCTGCACGCCCTTGTTCTTGAACGCGCTGCCGCACAGCATCGGCACGATCTCGTTGGCGATCGTGCGCTTGCGCAGCGCGCCCTTGATTTCCTCTTCGGTCAGGCTCTCGTGATCGTCGAGGTATTTTTCGAGCAGCGCTTCGTCGGCTTCGGCGGCGGCCTCGACCATCTTCTCGCGCCATTCCTGCGCGGTTTCGAGGAGATTCGCGGGGATCTCGGCGTATTCGAACTTCACGCCCTGGCTCTCGTCGTCCCAGACGATCGCCTTCATCTTCACGAGATCGACCACGCCCTGGAAGTGATCTTCCGCGCCGACCGGAATCTGGATCGGCACCGCGACGCCCTTCAGGCGCTCGCCGATCTGCCGCTGCACGCGGAAAAAGTCCGCGCCGACGCGGTCCATCTTGTTGACGAACGCAATGCGCGGCACCTTGTACTTGTTCGCCTGGCGCCACACGGTTTCGGACTGCGGCTGCACGCCGCCGACCGAGTCGTACACCATGCACGCGCCGTCGAGCACGCGCATCGAGCGCTCGACTTCGATCGTGAAGTCCACGTGTCCCGGTGTGTCGATGATGTTGATGCGGTGCTCGGGATAATTGCCGGCCATGCCTTTCCAGAATGCAGTGGTCGCGGCCGAGGTGATCGTGATGCCGCGCTCCTGTTCCTGCTCCATCCAGTCCATGGTCGCCGCGCCGTCGTGCACTTCACCGAGCTTGTGATTCACCCCGGTGTAGAAAAGGATGCGTTCGGTCGTGGTGGTTTTGCCGGCATCGATGTGAGCGCTAATGCCGATATTGCGATAGCGCTCGATGGGAGTCTTGCGAGGCACGGTGATCTCCTAGGAATGACGCGCCATGGAAAGTGCCGGACGGCGCGCGGCGCGGGCAGCGCGCTATCCGGCGATTCGCGGGCAGGGCGGGCGTTCCGGCGAGCCGGACGCCGGCAGCCGTGCCGCGCGGTGGATTAATAGGATAGCGCTTGCTCGCCGCTTTTGCAGAAACAGCGCCGGAGCACGGCGGCGCGGCGCGCGGGCGGGTTCGGTGCGGTGGCGGCGCGGCGCGCATGAGCCGCGTCGAAGCCAGCAAGCGCGCGAAAAAAAACGGGCGCAAAAAAACCGGCCGCGCGCGAGGCGGGGCCGGTTTCGGGGTCCGGGGACGATGCTTACGCGCCGCGCATCACGGCTGCGGCAGACCCTGGATCTTCATGCCGGGCTTGATGCCCTTCGACGAGAAGAAGCCCTTGCTCATTTCGAGCGCATACACGCCGTTGTTGCGCGGGCAGTGGTTGTTGGTGGTTTCCGCGTCCATCTCGTCGATGTCGGTGATCGTGCCGTCGGCGCGCATGAAGGCGATCGACAGCGGGATCAGCGTGTTCTTCATCCAGAAGCAGTGCACGGCGTTCTCGCCGAACACGAACAGCATGCCTTCGTTGGGCGCGAGCGTCGTGCGATACATGAGACCTTGCTCGCGATCAGCATCGTTCGCGGCCACGGCGGCGTCGATGACGAACATGCCCGCGGTGAGCTTCACGCGCGGAAAATCACCGGGCTGCTTCGCGCCGGGCGGCATCTGCTGGGCATGCGCGACGGTGCTGGTCGCGGCCGTCGACAACGTGAAAGCCGCGGCGGCGGCGAGCGGCAATGCAGCGGCGAGCGCGCAACGCGCGATCAGCGGGCGCAGGGAAAATCGCACGAGTCAGCTCCTTGCTTGAGAATAGTTCGCGCATGTTACGCGAGTACGTCAGCGTGGGTCAAAAACCCGCATCGCGACGTGCGGCGTAAAGCGAGCGCGCAAAGAAAAAGGCAGAGCGCCTTGCGACACTCTGCCCTTCAAACGCGGTGAAGATCGGCACGTTGGGCCGTTCTCCGATGCGTCTTACAGCAAGCTTACTCCGAAGCTGCCGAAGCGGCTTCTGCCTTAGCTGCCTTCTTGTGCGACTTCTTGTGCGACTTCTTGTGCGAAGCCTTGTGTGCCGACGAAGCAGCAGCTGCCGGAGCAGCCGAAGCAGCTTCCGGAGCCGAAGCTTGTGCGAATGCAGCCGATGCGAAGAGGCCAGCGACCAGAGCAGCGATCAGTTTGTTCATTTTGTGAATCCTCAGCTTGAGTTAATTAACCAAGTGACCCGGTAATGGGATCAGGTCGGTAAACGTGCCATCCACCTTTCGGTTGACAGTCTCGATCGGCAAATTCAGAACAAATTCGCGATTCGCGTCTGCCAGCGGTCAGGACCATGCATTGCTGCACGAGCCTGGAAGGCTGAATGCCGGATAGCTTCGGCGGCATCTGCGTGGTTTAACGCATGGTCTCGCACGCCGGTTGACGCGAAGTTTTCATTTCCTTCGCGTTTTCTCGATGTCGTGCTGCAAATGAAAGAAGCGGCGCGCCGGCCGCCTCAACGCAGAACTGAAGCAAAACGGAAAAGTGCTTGCGCAACAGTCACTTGTGCGCGTTTTGGCCTTTTTTCAGGTCACTTCCGCTGCGGCGTCGAACGACGCCACGGCGCATCGGCGGCCACGTCGACACTCTCGCCAGGCGCGATGCCGAGCGAAAAAATATCGAGCGAGCCGATCGCCACGCGCACGAGCCGCAGCGTCGGAAAGCCTACTTTTGCAGTCATGCGCCGCACCTGGCGATTCTTGCCTTCGCTGATCGCGAGTTCGATCCATGTCGTGGGAATCGCGGCGCGATGGCGGATGGGCGGTGTGCGCGCCCACAACAGATCGGCGTCGCTGTCGGCGATTTTCTTCGCGCGACACGGCTGTGTCACGAAGTCGCCGAGATCGACGCCGCGTTCGAGCGCGGCCAGCGCGTCGTCGCCGGGCGCGCCTTCCACTTGGGCCCAATAGCGTTTTACGAGCTTGCGCCGCGGCTCCGCGATGCGCGCCTGCAATGCGCCGTCGTCGGTGAGCAGCAGCAGACCTTCGCTGTCGGCGTCGAGACGGCCCGCGGGATAGACGTTCGGCGTCTTGACCCAGTCGGACAGCGACTCGCGTGTTTCGTGCGGCGAGAACTGGCAGATCGTGCCGAACGGTTTATTGAGGGCGATCAAACGCATGTCGATGGAAGCCGAAAAAATTGAAGCAAAGAAGCGCCGAGATCTTAAAGCAAAACGCCGCGCCGCTCTGTGCTCAGTCTTATATAAGACATAAGACAAGGGTGTGGCGTGAAGGCAAACGCCGCTGCGCCGCAGCATCGACGGAGCTGGAAAAGGCCGGTGAAGCGCGCGGCACGGGCGTTCGGAGCGTGGGCTAGAATAACGGCCAGACCCATGCGCCGCGAGCGTGAGCTGTCATCATGCCGCATCGATTGCGCGAAGCCGCCGGTCATGATTTCACCGATTCTGCGCTTTCGATCCTGTTCGCGGTCGCCAGACCGATCCCCCTACTGGAGTTGATCATGCCGTATCAGCACATCAAGGTCCCGGCGGAAGGTGACAAGATCACCGTCAATCCGGATTTCTCGCTCAACGTCTCCAACCAGCCGATCATTCCGTACATCGAGGGCGACGGCACGGGCGTCGACATCACGCCCGTCATGCTGAAGGTGGTCGACGCGGCGGTGGAGAAGGCGTACGGCGGCCAGCGCAAGATTCAGTGGATGGAAATCTACGCGGGCGAGAAGGCCACGCGCGTGTACGGCCCCGACGTGTGGCTGCCCGAGGAAACGCTCGACGTGGTGAAGGACTACGTCGTGTCGATCAAGGGTCCGCTGACGACGCCGGTGGGCGGCGGCATCCGCTCGCTGAACGTGGCGCTGCGCCAGCAGCTCGACCTCTATGTGTGTCTGCGTCCGGTGCAGTACTTCAAGGGCGTGCCGTCGCCGGTGCGCGCGCCGGAGAAGGTCAACATGGTGATCTTCCGCGAGAACTCGGAAGACATCTACGCGGGCATCGAATGGCCCGCCGAATCCGAAGGCGCGAAGAAGCTGATCCAGTTTCTGCACGACGAGATGGGCGTCTCGAAGATCCGTTTCCCGGAAAGCTCGGGCCTCGGCGTGAAGCCGGTGTCGCGCGAGGGCACGGAGCGTCTGGTGCGCAAGGCCATCCAGTACGCGATCGACAACGATCGCCGCTCGGTGACGCTCGTGCACAAGGGCAACATCATGAAGTTCACCGAGGGCGCATTCCGCGACTACGGCTACGCGCTCGCGCAGAAGGAGTTCGCGGCGGAACTGATCGACGGCGGCCCGTGGATGAAGATCAAGAATCCGAAGACGGGCGGCGACATCGTCATCAAGGATGTGATCGCCGACGCCTTCCTGCAGCAGATCCTGCTGCGTCCCGCCGAATACGACGTGATCGCCACGCTGAACCTCAACGGCGACTATATTTCGGACGCGCTCGCGGCGCAGGTCGGCGGCATCGGCATCGCGCCGGGCGCGAATCTGTCCGATTCGGTGGCGATGTTCGAAGCCACGCACGGCACGGCGCCGAAATACGCGGGCAAGGACTATGTGAATCCGGGCTCGGAAATTCTCTCGGCGGAAATGATGCTGCGTCACCTCGGCTGGTTCGAGGCGGCGGATCTGATCCTCGCGTCGATGGAAAAGTCGATCCAGCAAAAGCGCGTGACGTACGACTTCGCGCGGCTGATGGAAGGCGCGACGCAGGTGTCGTGCTCGGGCTTCGGGCAGGTGATGATCGACAATATGTAGGCAAATTTCAGGGCATATTGTCCCGGATCGACAACCCCGATAGACGAAAAGTCTATCGGTTTTTTTTGTTTCAGGCTGCTTCACCTGGAGTCAGGTCATCCTTCACCGATTGCCTGACTGTCCGCCACAAATTGAGAAAGCCGCTGGTACGGAACGTGATCGCGCAGATGATTTCGTGTTCAGCGGAGGCGTCATGCGTCGTGCAATGAAGTATGGCTTGGGTCATCTGGCCACAAAGGCAACGACAGGCGGCCTGCATTCGCTCAATGCAGGGGTGCGCATAACGTAGCCAAAAGGGAGACCATGACAGCAACGATACGCGCGCCCTACCGGTACTCGTCAATCTCGACTGTGCCGCCCATCGCTTCCAGCAACGCTCGAATGTCGTCGGGAACGTCGGGTACGCGGTCGCCGCGCTCGTTCATCCAGTAGCACCATAGCGCGACCTTGGCGCCCTGTGCGGCTGCCACCTCGCGGAAGTCGGCGCGCGGTAGGCCAAGGCGGCCGACGAGGTATTTCAGGTGCGGGCCAAGGCTGTCGCTGCGCACCGCTGGCTTGCTCTCGACGGCCCAGAGACCGAGCTTGCCCGGTCGCGGACTCTGCTTACCCGAAGGAAGCTCGAATGGCTGTCCCTTCGTTATTTCGCGATCAGGCCGCACGCCAAAGTAGGCGGACCAGAACTGCGGCAAGACGGAGTCCCCGGAAATAATGAACGCCGCATGTGCGAGCGCGTGAGCGATGGGGGTGGATTTCTCGTCAGGGCGCATAGTTGTGAATGTTGTCATCCAGGATTCGGAGTTTGAATTCGACGCTTCCATCATCGTGAAAGATCACGTTATCGGCGGGCCCAAGCCCGTTCGCTGGCTTGAACACGTGAAGCATTTCGCTGAACGTATTTTGGTCGTATCCAAGCATCTTCGCGGCGTAGCGAGGATTGTTCGTGCTCGCGGCAAGCTCTTCTGTAACGTCGCTTAGTCCGGCCGCCTGGTATTCGAACGGTTGCGCATCGCCCAGCGGAGTTTTCAGGCCGCTCGGCACGCGCGGCGGCTTGCCCATCATCTGCTGGACGGTCGCGTAGGGATTGTTGTCCTGTGTCCGCTGTGCGCCGTGTGAGGACCGCTTCTCGCGATCCTCCTGAATGGCCTTGACGCACGCGTGCAGATCCTCGCGCTCGGGCACAAAGATGAGCGCGCCCTCCCTGACCGCTCTTCGCACAGCATCCCAAAGCAACCGGGAATTCTGGAGCGGTTGCCCTCCCGTCGATCCACCACCGAACATGCCAACCTTACCGAGTACGGAGCGCAGCTCGCTTTCACCGGCCGTCGACCGGGCGTGCATCATGCCGCCTCCCGAAAGGAAGGCGCGACGAGCAAGTTGCATGGCCGTCGTGATGTCCTCGATTTCGTCGCGGGTGATTTCGGTGAAATGGCGGTTCGTCCCAAAACTGTAGTGGTGCGCCGGTTCGAACATGCGCGGACTGACCAGGCTCAGGCTGAGCGGCTGCCGAAGGCTGGGCCAGAAAAAATAGGCGTGTCGTTCGTTCTCGTCGTAAATATCGAAATACGAGCCGATAGAGAGCATAGATGGATTTCCTCACCGAGCGCCGCATCGGGCGTGGGCCGTATACCTAGCACGTGCTCGCGTGCCGCACCTTGCGGTAAACCGGGACCAGGCGACTCGATGCCGAAGGCATGAACCGGTGAGGATGCACGGGATAGGCGACCGCCGTGCCGCTAGCAACAGCGACGCCGCTTCTCTCTGCTGACGGAATGTTCAGGTTTGTTCAGGTCTGAGGCGCGCTACGGATCCCAACGCATCTCAACGCAAGTGAGGAAAAAACTGAGGGAAATTGCGCATCATTGAAATTCGAAGGGCGGCCAGCAAAGGCGTAGCACCAGAATTCAACAGAATGATCGAGAGCGTTCTGTCTGAGCGCTCGCACCGATCGACACCCCGGCGCATCGACGGTTCGCCGGGGTTTTTATTGCCTTGCGCTATGATGTGCCGGTTCCCGCACGCTCATTGCCCGCACTTTTCTCGATGCCGTTTCTGCGCCGTCTCCTTCTCGTGTTTGCCTTCGCGCTCCTGTCGATGCGCGGCGCGAGCGCGTGCGAGCACGAAGCGGTCATGCCGATGACGCACGCCGCGCAGTCTGTCGCACGGCATGCCGCAGAAGCGGGCTGCATGTCTTCATCGGGGCATCAGGGTTCATCGCATTGTCACGCCAGTTGCTGCGTGGCCGGCTGCGGCGTTCACTGCGGCGCGCCGCCGCTCGCCGCGCGCTTCGAGGCCTGGGGCGCGAGCGCGCATGCGCCGCCCGTCGTCGCCG
>NZ_JAAGPN010000216.1:0-13765 GCF_017104805.1 Paraburkholderia sp. Ac-20347
TGCTCGTCGGCCTCGCCGCGGGCATGTGGAACGGCTTGCTGGTCGCCTTCGTGGGCATGCAGCCGATCATCGCCACGCTGATCCTGATGGTGGCCGGACGCGGCGTCGCGCAGCTGCTCACGGGCGGCCAGATCATCCCCATCGGCGCGAAGGGCTATCTGTATGCGGGCGGCGGCTATTTCGCGCTCGTGCCCTGCGCCGTGTGGATCGCCATCGCCGTGACGCTGCTGACCGTGCTGATCGTCAACCGCACCGCGCTCGGCCTCTTCATCCGCTCGATCGGCGTGAATCCGGTCGCCGCGCGGCTCGCGGGTCTGTCGTCGCAAGCGGTGGTGTTCGGCGCGTATGCGTTCTGCGGCTTGACGGCGTCCATCGCGGGCATCCTGATCAGCTCGAATGTGCGCAGCGCCGACGGCAACAACGCGGGCCTGCTGCTCGAACTCGACGCGATTCTCGCCGTGACGCTCGGCGGCACCTCGCTCGCGGGCGGGCGTTTCAGCCTCGCGGGCACGGTGCTCGGCGCGCTGATCATCCAGACGCTCACCTACACCACCTATTCGATCGGCGTGCCGCCCGAGGCGACGCTCGTCGTCAAGGCGATCGTCGTGCTGTGCGTCTGCGTGATCCAGTCGCCGGCCGCGCGCGGTTTCGCGGCGCTGCAACTCAAGCGTCTCGCCGTGAGCCGCCGGGCGCGCGCCTGAGCGGCCTCCACATGAAATACTGCATCAAACAAGGACTATTTCGGGGATGTCAAGCATGAACCGCCCTCCGCAAGCCACCGATTCGAACCCGCTCGCCGCGCTCCGGCGCGGCGTCGCGCGTGTCGTCGATCCGCGCGTGCTGCCCATCGTCGTGACCGTGGTGCTGTTCGCCGCGCTGTTCGGTTTCGGCTCGGTGATGTACACCGGCTTTTTCTCGCTGCAAGTGCTGTTCGGCCTGCTCGTCGATAACGCCTTCCTGCTGATCGTCGCCATCGGCATGACGTTCGTGATCATCTCGGGCGGCATCGATCTTTCAGTGGGCGCGGTCGTCGCGCTCACGACGATTCTGTGCGCCGTCGGCACCGAGAAACTGCACTGGCCCGTCTACGTGGTCGTGCCGCTCGTGCTGCTGTGCGGCGCGCTCTACGGCGCAGCCATGGGCGCGCTGATTCACTTCTTTCGTTTGCAACCGTTCATCATCACGCTCGCGGGCATGTTCCTCGCGCGCGGCGCGTGCTTCCTGATCACGACGGAATCCATCCAGATCAACGACCCCGGCTTTCACGCGCTCTCCGAATTCAACATTCCGGTCGGCAGCGGCTCGCTCACGACGGGTTCGCTCACGGCGCTGGCGATGCTGGCCGCGGCCATCGTGATCGCGCATTTCACGCGCTTCGGCCGCAACGTCTACGCGATCGGCGGCAACGAACGCTCGGCGCTGCTGATGGGTCTGCCGGTCGCGCGCACCAAGATCGGCGTGTATGCGCTCTCCGGTTTCTGCTCGGCGCTCGGCGGCGTGGTGTTCACGCTCTACGTGCTCTCGGGCTACGGCTTGCAGGCGCAGGGCATGGAACTCGACGCCATCGCCGCCACGGTGATCGGCGGCACGCTGCTCACGGGCGGCGTGGGTTACGTGATCGGCTCGGTGTTCGGCGTGGGCATCCTCGGCACGATCCAGACGCTGATCACCTTCGACGGCACGCTCAGTTCGTGGTGGACGCGCATCGTGATCGGCGCCCTGCTCTGCGCGTTCTGCCTGATGCAGCGCGCCACCGAACGCCACGCGGCGCGCCGCAAATCGACCGGCGGCGGACGCAACGCGCCGCGCACGCGCAACGCGCGCACGCAACCGGCCGCGCCGCTCGATCAGGCGAAGCTGGCCGCCGCGCCGCCGCCGCCGCATCGCGCCTGAACACACTGGCTTGAACGTCGTGTCGTCCCAGCATTTGATCGCTCCGGCGCGCCGCAAGCCAATAGTCGGACTAGTTAGGGGTATACATGGATTAGGAGGCGCATCAGCGCTGCACTAAGATTTTTTGCGGTACCGCACGGCGCACGACGCATGTTGCCGAACATGCCTGAACGCGACACGCGCCGCTCTCTGCTCACGATCCTTTCGGTGCTTTCGCCGCGCTTGCGCCGTGAAAGCCGCCCGTCTGCGAGTTCCCGGTGCCGTCCAGCATCTGCACGCACGCGATCGACGCACAGTCGACCACATCGACCACGAAGAAGAGAGCCGGAGGAAGACATGGCGCAGCAACGGGATGACGAGCACAGCGGCAAACAAGGCAACAACGACCACGCGGACAATGCAAACAACAGCGCGCCAGGCGGCGTGTTCAGCAGCGCGCGGCGCGGCCTCATGCAAGGCGCGGGACTGGGCGCGGCGCTCTCGCTGCTCGGCGGAATAGGCGGCGCGGGCGGCCTGATTTCGTCGGCGCAAGCGGCGGACATGGCGTTCCCCTCGCACAAGAAATGGAAGATCGTGTTCGTGAATCACGTCACGACGAATCCGTTCTTCGTGCCCACGCAGTACGGTATTCAGGATGCCTGCTCATTGCTCGGCATGGATTATCAGTGGACCGGCTCGGCCACCTCCGACGCGGGCGAAATGGTGCGCGCCGTGAATTCGGCGATCGCCGCGAAGGCCGACGCCATCGCCGTGCCGATCGTCGATCCGAGCGCCTTCGACAAGCCCATTCAGGCCGCGCTCGACGCGGGCATTCCGGTGTTCGCCTATAACGCCGACGCGCCGCGCGGCAAGACCAATCCGCGTCTCGCGTATATCGGCCAGGATCTGTATCTGTCGGGGTATCAGATGGGCGAGCGCATCGTCAGTCTGATCGACAGCGGCATGGTCGCGCTGTTCATCGCCACGCCGGGTCAGCTCAACATCCAGCCGCGTCTGGACGGCGCGAGCGACGCCATCAAGAAGTCCGGCAAGAAGATCGACATTCAGACCGTCGCCACCGGCGCGACCGTCAACGAAGAACTCTCGAAGATCAAGTCGTTCTATCTGGGCCACCAGGATCTGAAGGGCATGTTCGCCGTCGATGCGGGCAGCACGCAGGGCGTCGCGCAGGTGATGAAGGAATCGAATCTGCCTTCGAAGGGCGTGCACGGCGGCGGCTTCGATCTGCTGCCCACCACGATCCAGCTCATTCACGAAGGCTTCCTCGATTTCACCATCGACCAGCAGCCCTATGTGCAAGGCTTCTACACCGTGATGGAGGCGTTCGTGTTCCTCGCCTCGGGCGGCCTCGTCGGGCCGGCCAACATCAACACGGGTCTGAAGTTCGTGACGAAGGCGACCGTCGAGCCGTATCTGAACACCTCGACGCGTTACGAAGGCAAGACCACCAAGCCGCAAATCGTGCCGATGAGCGGCGCGATCAAGTCGTGATGGATACGGTGAACGAACCTCGCAAGCTGGAAACCGCCCGCGCGCCGAAACGCGCGGGGGTTTCGTTCGCATCGCACTGGGCGCCCGAGCTGCGCATCCTGCTCGTGGCCGTGCTGCTGGCCGCCTGGTTCGAATTCGCGAACCACGACTTCCTGTTAACCAACGCGAGCCTCGTCAACCTCTCGCAGTTCATCGCGCCGGTGGCGATCATCGCGTTCGGCGAAATCATGCTGATGATCGGCGGCGACATCGATCTCTCGGCGGGCATGGTGTTCGCGTTCGCGCCGTTCATGATGGTGTTCGCGAACGACGCTGGCGCGCCCATGTGGCTCGCCGTGATCGCCGGGCTCGTGGCCGCCGCCGTGATCGGCTTCGTGAACGGCGCGGTGACGGTGTGGCTGCGCCTGCCCTCTTTCGTCACCACGCTCGGCACGCTGTTCCTCATCAACGGCATCACGCTGACCGTGTCGCGCGGCACGCCCGCCGCCACGCCCGGCTCGCCCGCGTTCGCGGCCTTCATGGGCGCGTGGGGCTACAGCGAAATCCTCTGGACGATCGCGCTCGCTTTCGTCATGCACGTGCTGTTGCGGCACACGCGCTGGGGTCTGCATACGCAGGCGGCGGGCGCGAATCCCATCGGCGCGAGCGAGGCCGGCATCCGCGTAAACCGGCTGCGGCTCGGCAACTTCGTGCTGGCCGCCGTGCTCGCGGGCTTCACGGGCATCCTCGAAGGCTTTCGCATCACCTCGATCGATCCGCAGGCGGGCGGCAACCAGATCATGTTCCTCGCCGTGGCGGCGGCCGTGATCGGCGGCACGCCGCTCACGGGCGGCTCGGGCACGATCGTGGGCGGCCTGATCGGCGCGGCGGTGCTCGGCATTCTGAACGACGGCTTCACGCTCATCGGCATCAACGCGTTCACGTTCAACATCATCCTCGGCGCCGCGATTCTGGCCGCGATGATCTTCAATATCCACGTGGGCCGCATTCGCCGCCGGGGAGCACGCTGATGGACGAATCGCAGGCATTCAAGGGCGGCGCGGACGTCGCCGCGGATGTGGCCAACGCCCCGCTCGCGCTGCGCGGCGACAAACTCGTGAAGCGCTTCGGCGCGGTGACGGCGCTCGACGGCGTGTCGCTCACGCTCGGCAAAGGCGAGATTCTCGGCGTGCTCGGCGACAACGGCGCGGGCAAATCCACGCTCGTGAAAATCCTCACGGGTTTTCATCAGCAGACCGGCGGCACGCTGTATATCGACGGCCAGGAAACGCTGCTGCGTTCCGTCGATCACGCGCGCTCGCTCGGCATCGAATGCGTTTATCAGGATCTCGCGCTCGCGAATTCGCTGAGCATCTATCACAACATGTTTCTCAATCGCGAGCTGGTGCGACGCGGTCCGTTCAAGCTGCTCGATCACAAGCAGATGCGCGAGCGCGCGGCGCAATGTCTCGACGATATCGGCGTGCACGTGCCGTCGGTGGATCTGCCGGTCGAACGGCTTTCGGGCGGTCAGCGCCAGGCGATCGCGGTGGCGCGCGCCGTGCATTCGAACGCGAAAATCCTGCTGCTCGACGAACCGCTCGCCGCCATGGGCGCGCGCGAGGCGGGGCTCATCATCGACCTGATCCTTCGTCTGAAGGAAAAAGGCGGGCTATCCATTATCATGATCATGCACAACTATGCGCAGACCCTCGATATTGCGGATCGCGTGATGTTGATGCAGCGTGGCCGTGTAACTTATGAACAAAAGAGCGCGCTCACTTCGGTGGCGGAGCTCATGGACATCGTGCGGCGGGAATATCGGGCCATGCGCGCCACCAGCGCGCAGTAGGCTCTCACAACAGGGGGACGCCTGATCGGAACCCCTCGCCGGGCTTCCGGCAGGACGAATATGGATTACCGCAATCTAGAGAAACGCAAGAGCCAGCACGGGCGCATCGTGCAGGAACTCGGCATGCAGATCGTCGGCGGCAAGCTGCTGCCGGGCCAGCGTCTGCCAGCCGAACCCACCCTGTGCGAGACCTACGGCGTGAGCCGCCCGGTGCTGCGCGAAGCCACGCGCGTGCTCGTGGCCAAGGGTCTCGTGGTGTCGAAGCCGCGCGTGGGCAGCATCGTGCGCCCGCGCGACGAATGGCACATGCTCGATCCCGACGTGCTGTTCTGGACCGTCAACAGCATTCCCGAGGGCGAATTCTTCCGCGCGCTGCTCACGGTGCGGCAGATCATCGAACCGGCGGCCGCCGCGCTCGCCGCCATCTCCGCGACCGACGAGGAACGCGTGCGCATCGCCAAGGCCTACGCGCGCATGGAGCAGGCCAAAACGGCTTCCGATCTGCTCGAACCCGACCTCGAATTCCATCGCGCGATCATGGCCGCGACGCACAACGACATGCTCGCCTACATCGGCAACATGCTGTCGCTCGCGCTGACCGAGTCGATCAAGTTCACGAGCCGGCATCCGAACACGCACGCGTTGTCGCTGCCTCGTCACAAGGCGATCCTCACGGCGATCGAGCATCGCGACGCGCTGGCCGCGCGCCAGGCGAGCGTGGTGCAGCTCGACAACGCTCGGCAGGACGCCAATTCCATACTCGGCGGCGCGGCGCTCGAAACCTGAGCGAGCTGAGCACGCGTCAAGGTTCGCGTTCATGCGTGCGCCGCCGTGCGTCATGCTCAGACTGCCCGCTTGCTGCGGCGGAACTGGTCGAACAGCACGGCGAGCAACAGAATGCCGCCGCGAATCAGGTACTGATAGAACGTGGGGACGTTCATGAGGCTCATGGCGTCCTGCACCGCGCCCATGATCAGCACGCCCACCAGCACGCCCGAGATGGTCGCCACGCCGCCCGTGAGCGACACGCCGCCGAGCACGCACGCCGAGATCACGCCCAGTTCGAGGCCGACCGAAGTCTTCGGATCGCCGAGGCTCATGCGCGAGGCCAGCATCACGCCCGCGAAGCCCGTGACGAGACCTTGCAGCACGAACACCGTGATCTTGATGCGCGTGACCGGCAGGCCCGCGAGACGCGCGGCCTCGCCGTTGCCGCCCACGGCGAGCACGTTCTTGCCGAACACGGTTTTCTTCAGCAGAAAGCCGAACACCACGAAGCCGATGATGTTGCTCCAGATCGGAAACGAGATGCCGAGGAAGGAGCCGCCGCCGAGATCGAAGAAGCGCTCTTCCGAGATCATCACGGCGTCGCCGTTCGAGGTGAGGAAGGCGAGACCGCGCACGGCTTCCATCATCGCGAGCGTGGCGATCAGCGAATTGATCTTGAAGCGCGCGATCAGCACGCCGTTGACGAGACCGACGGCGCCGCCCGCGAGCACGCCCGCGACGATGCCGAGGATCACGCTATGCGACTGCGTGATGACGGTCGACGCGACCACGCCCGAGAACGCCACGATGGACGCGACGGACAGGTCGACCTCGCCCAGCGCGAGCACGAACATCATGGTGACGGCGATCGAGCCGATCAGCGTCACGGAGAGCAAAAGGCCCTGAATATTGCGGGTCGTGAGGAAATCCGGCACCGTCGCGGAAAGCACCGCAAACAGCACCACGAACACCACGACGATGCCCGACTTGTTGATCATGTCCCACGCGCGCGCACGCGACGGCGTGATCGGCGCGGCGGCTTCGTTGACGGTAGGCGTGCCCTGTGGCTGCATGGCTTCACTCATCTCTGGTTCATCGTTACGGATCGAACGCGCGCTTCGCCGCGTGTTGCGTAAGGCGGCGTGCGTCCGGAAAACAACGTCAATTAAGGGGGTAATGCGTGTTGGCGCGGGTTTAGCGCGGCAACGCCAGCTTGATCAGTTCGTCAGGCGAGGCGTCGGCCTTCATGACGCTGCCCGCGATGCGCCCCTCGCGCATCACGATGATGCGATCGGCCACGCCGATCACTTCGGCGAGATCGCTCGACACCATGATCACGCTGCGTCCCGCTTCCGCGAGTTCGTACAGCAGGTTGTAGATCTCTGCGCGCGCGCCCACGTCGATGCCGCGCGTGGGTTCGTCCATCAGGAACACTTCGATGCGCTCGGCGAGCCAGCGCGACAGAATCACCTTCTGCTGATTGCCGCCCGAGAGCGTGCCGATGGCGGTGTCGCCGTTGCGCGTCTTGATCGAGAGCTTCTTGATGTAGTCGTCGGTCAGCGCGCGTTCGCGCTTCGCGTCGAGCAGGAAACGCGCGGGGCTGAAATGGCGGCGCGCGCTGATGTTCAGGTTGTCGGCCACCGAGGCGATCGCCACGATGCCTTCCTGCTTGCGATCCTCGGGACACAGCGCCATGCCCGCCCGCACCGCGTCGCGCGGACTCGCGAAATTCACGCGCTTGCCGTCGAGTTCGACGTGACCCGCGCTCGGGCGCTCGGCGCCGTAGAGCAGCTTCATCAGTTCGGAACGTCCCGCGCCGACGAGCCCGAAGAAGCCGACGATCTCGCCGCGCCGCGCCTGGAACGACACGGGTTCGGCGAGCCCCGGACCCATCAGCCCTTTCGCCTCGATCAGCACCGGACCGGCCTTGCGCGCGCGATAGCCGTAGACGTCCTCGATCGAGCGCCCCACCATCGCCGCGATCAGCCGATTGCGGTCGAGGTCGGCGACCGAATCGAAAGTCTCAATGCGCTTGCCGTCGCGGAACACCGTCACGCGGTCGCACAGCTCGTAGACTTCGTCCATGCGGTGCGTGACGTAGATAATCGCGCGGCCGTCGGCGCGCAGCGCGTTGATGATGCGAAAGAGGTTTTCGGTTTCGCGCGCCGAGAGCGAACTCGTCGGCTCGTCGAAGGCGATCACGCGCGCATCGCGCATCAGCGCCTTGCCGATCTCGATCATCTGACGCTGGCCGATCGAGAGATTCTTCACCGGCGTGCGCGGATCGATGCGCTCGCCGAGCCGCTGCAGCTCCGCCATCGCGCGCTTGACGAGCGTCTGCTCGTCGAGCACGCCGAAGCGGTTGGGCAACTGCCCGAGCATCAGGTTGTCGGCCACGGTCAGCTCGGGCACGAGATGCAATTCCTGATAGATGATCGCGATGCCCGCGTCGAGCGCCGCGCGCGTGGTCGTGAAGCGCTGCTCCACGCCGTTCAGGCTCAACGTGCCCGCCTGCGGCTGGTTCACGCCCGAGAGCACCTTGAGCAGCGTGGACTTGCCCGCGCCGTTCTCGCCCATCAGGCCGTGTACCTCGCCCGCGCGCACGTCGAGCGCCACGCGGTCGAGCGCCTTCACGCCCGGAAAACTCACGGTGATGCCGTCGAGCTCCAGATACGCGCGCTTCCCCTGTTGATTCCCCGCCTGGCGCGTACCGGCCGCGTTCGCGGCATCTGCATGTGTCATGGTTTCAGTCATTGCATCTCTGCCCTTGCCGTCGCCTCCGTATGGCTACGGATGCCTTAGATACCCAGTTCGCTGCGCACAGCCGTCCAGTTGTCGCGCGTCATCAGCTTGCCGGTGGTCTGCGTATCGGCGGGCGGCTGCTTGCCCGTGCGGATCCATTCGACGAGGTTCTGCGCGCTGTCCTTGCCGTGGTTCGTCGAGCTGACGGCGATCGTGCCGTAGAAGCCCGTGGGCGCCTTCTTCTGGAACTCGGCGAACGCTTCGCCCGCGCCGTTGATGCCCACGCCGATCACGTCCGACGCCGGCAGATGCAGCTGCTCGGTCGCACGCACGGCGCCCAGCACGCTTTCTTCGTTGAGCGCGAAGATCACCCACTTCTTGATGTTCGGATGCTGCGCGAGCACGGGCGACGCCGCGTTGAAGCCGCCTTCGTCGTCGGTGGTCTTTTGCGGCGCGTCGAAGATGTTTTCCTTCTTGAAGCCGCCCGCGATCAGCGAAGCCGTCGCGCCGTCGGTGCGCAGCTTGGCGGTCGGCAGTTCGTAGTCGGTGATGCGCAGCGCGCCCACTTCTTCCGGCTTCCAGCCGCGCCTCTTCATTTCGTCGCTGATCGCCGTGCCGACCTGATTGCCGATCTTGAACGCCGACATGCCGAGGTGCGGCACGCTGCCGAGCGGCTTGCCCGACGAGTCGACGAGCTGATCGTCCACCGTCACGAACTTCATGTTGTAGCGCTTCGCGCGCGCCTGAATCGCCGGTCCGAGACGCACGTCGGGCGCGCAGATCACGAAGCCCTGCGCGCCTTGCGCACCGAGGTTGTCGATTGCGGCCAGCACCTTCTCGCCGTCCGGCGTGCCGATGTTGACGACCGAGAAGTTCTCCTTCTGGCCGAGCGCCGTGGCGGCCTTCTGCTCGTTGATGAACCACGCCTGCTCGGGCATCTTCACGAGAAAGCCGATCTTGGTGGGCGAGTCGGCGTGCGCCGCCATGTTCATGCCGAGCGGCGCGACGCACAGGGCCGCGAGCACGGCGCGAAGGGTAAAGCGGCGGATGTTGCTGGTCATGCTGATGTCTCCTCTGATAGCGCTGTTGCGTGTGGTGAAACGGTTTATAGGGCTATTGCGACGATGTCTCAGTGGCCGAAGGCCTCGACTTCGATATGGCGGCCGAGCAGGAACGCATCGGCCACGAGGCGCAGCGGGCGCACGTCCACGTCGTCGGTGCCGTGCGCGATCAACCAGTGAAAACGTTCATAGAGCGCCGAATATTCCCGTTCGGCGCCCAGCTCGACCGGCTCGCCCGCAATCGCGAGACGCTTGCCGCCTTCGGAGATCGAGAGCAGGCCCTCGGTGGTCTCCACGTCGATTTCCCATTGCTCAACCGGACCGTGACGCCAGTCGAATTCGGCGCGCACCGGCACGCCGTCGGTGTCGATGCAATCGAGTTCGGCCGCGATCGGCGTCGAGCAGTCGGACGGCACGTGCAGCGATGCGCTGCGCAGCAGCACCTCGCGCGGCAGGATGCGCGTGACGATCGAGAGCGCGTTGATGCCCGGATCGAACACGCCGAGGCCGCCCGGTTCCCAGATCCATTGCTGCCCCGGATGCCAGCGGCGCACGTCTTCCTTCCAGCGCACATGCACGGCGCGGATCGTGCGCTCGGCCAGCCACGCGCGCGCCGGTTCGACCGCGCTCGCGCAGCGCGAATGCCACGTCGCAAAGAGCGTGCGCTTGTGCTGCTTCGCGAGTTCGCGCAGCGCTTCCACTTCGCTCACGCTCGCGCCCGGCGGCTTTTCGAGCATCACGTGCTTGCCCGCTTCGAGCGCGGCGCGCGCCTGTTCGTAGCGCACCTGCGGCGGCGCGCACAGCGACACGGCGTCGAGGTCGCGCTCGGCGGCCAGCAGCGCGCCGATATCGGCGTAATTGCGCACGCCGTCCACCTGCGCGTTGCGGCTCGCGGCGGCCACGAGTTCGAAGCCCGCGTTACCCGCGATGGCGGGCAGATGCTGATCGCGCGCGATCTTGCCCACGCCGACGATGCCCAGCTTGTACGACGCATTCATACCGATCTCCAAACCTTGTTTTATTTCGGATCACGAACCAACAGCCTGTCTTCGCTTACTTGCCCCAGCGCAGCACCAGCGGATCGAGGCGTCGCGCGATATCGACGAGTTCCTTGCGGGTCTCCGGATGCATCGCGGGCAGCGGATGGCGCGGCAGTTCGCAGTCGATCACGCCGCCTTCCTGCATCAGCGCCTTGCAGGCGAGCAGACCGGCCTGACGGTTCTCGTGATTGATGAGCGGCAGCCACTTCTGATAGAGCGAGAAGGCGTCGTCGAGACGGCCTTCGCGGTGCGCCACGATGATCGGGCGAATGCCGTCCGGGAAACCGCCGCCCGTCATCGCGCCGGTCGCGCCCGCGTGCAGATCGGCCAGCAGCGTGATGCCTTCCTCGCCGTCCCACGGACCTTCGACCGCGTCGCCGCCGAGGCGGATCACTTCGCGCAGCTTGTTCGCCGCGCCCGGCGTTTCGATCTTGAAGTACGAGACCTGCTCGATCTCGCGCGCCATGCGCGCAAGGAACGGCGCGGACAGCACCGTGCCGCTCGCGGGCGCGTCCTGAATCATGATCGGAATGTCGATGGCGTCCGAGACGCGCGCGTAGAACTCGTAGATCTGCTGCTCGGGCACGCGGAAGGTCGCGCCGTGATACGGCGGCATCACCATCACCATCGCCGCGCCGAGGTCCTGCGCGCGCTTGCTGCGCGCCGCGCACGCGATCGTGCCGTAATGCGTGGTCGTCACGATCACGGGCACGCGGCCGGCGACGTGTTCGAGCACGGTGCGCGTGATCAGCTCGCGCTCATCGTCGGTGACCGAGAACTGCTCGGAGAAGTTCGCGAGAATGCACAGGCCGTCCGAACCCGCGTCGATCATGAAGTCGACGGCGCGCTTCTGGCTCGCCAGATCCAGTTCGCCAGTGGCGGTGAAGGTGGTCGGCACGACGGGGAAAATGCCCGTGTAACGGGGCGTACGGCTCGTAGTCATGATGTCTGTCCTGCTTTGAAAATGTCGGTGTGCCGCGCGGGCACGCCTGCTGTGTACGTTATCGGGCCACGCTTACGACTCGCGCGCGAGCGCGCCCGATGCCGGCGGCTGCGGACGCAGCGCGGCGCGCACCGCGAAGGTCATGAGCACCGCGAACAGCAGCGTCGCCGCGAGAAAATACAGACCGGCCGCGAGACTGCCCGTCGCGTCCTTGATGATGCCGATGCCATACGGGCCGAGATAGCCGCCGAGATTCGCGAGCGAGTTGATCATCGCGATCCCCACGGCCGCGCTCGCGCCGGTCAGAAACTCGCCGGGCAGCGCCCACACCACGGCCTGGATCGAGTAGATCGAGAACGCGGTCAGGCAGATGAAAAAGAGTTGCAGCGCGGGCGTGCGGAACCAGGCGCTCGCGGCCATCGTCAGCGCGGCGAACGCCGAGACCACGACGATGTGGCCGTAACGCTCGCGGCGCTTGTCCGAATGGCGCGGCACGATCAGCAGCCCCGCGACCGCGAACAGATACGGCACCGCCGAAAGCAGCCCCGCCGTCGAATCCGTCACGCCGAACGCCTTGATGATGGTCGGCAGCCACAGCGACAAACCGTAGATGCTCAGCGGAAACGGCAGAAACAGCAGCGCGAGCAGCAGCACGCGCCGGTCCTTGAGCGCCGCGAACGGATTGCGATGCGGATCGAGCGCATAACTGCGGCGATCGGCGGCCAGCGCGCGTTCGATCCACGCGCGTTCATGATCGTCGAGCCAGCGCGCGTGCGCGGGCGATTCGGGCAGCAGGCGCAGCGTCGGAATGCACAGCAGCACGGCGGGCAGGCCGCTCACGACGAACAGCGTCTGCCAGTTCGACAGGCCGAAAAAGCCATGCGTTTCCAGCAGCGCGCCCGCGAGCGGACCGGTGACGATGCCCGCGATCGGCTGCGCGAGCACCAGCAGGCCGATCACGCGCGCGCGATGGCGCATCGGGAACCAGTGCGTGAGGAAATACAGAATGCCGGGATAGAGCCCGGCTTCGGCGGCGCCCAGCAGAAAACGCAGCGCATAGAAACTCTTCGGACCGCTGACGAAGGCCATCGCCATCGTAATCGCGCCCCACGTGAAGAGAATGCGCGCGAACCACACGCGCGCGCCGAAGCGCGAGAGCGCGAGATTGCTCGGCACTTCGCAGAGGAAGTAGCCGACGAAGAACAGACCCGCGCCCATGCCGTACGCGGCATCGCTCAGGCCAATCGCCGCGTTCATGTGCAGCTTGGCGAAACCCACCACGGTGCGGTCGACGTAAGCGACCACGTAGATGAGCGCGAGAAAGGGCACGAGGCGGCGCGCGATATGGCCGACGATGTGCTTTTCTTCCTCGCTCGAGCCACTCGCGTGCGCCCCGGTGTTGCTGGCATTCAGCGCCTGCGAATTCGTCATCCTGTCTCCTTGATTCTTTTTGCGGCGGTGCGCTTCGTGTGACCTTCGGTTGCCGGTCAGGCGACCTCGGGCCTGCCTGCGAAACGCCGCTTCACGTGCAGCGGATTCGCGTCGCGCAACGCGTCGGGCAGCCAGCCGTCGGCGAGATTCTGGTAGCAGACCGGGCGCAGGAAACGCTCGATCGCCGCTGTGCCCACCGAGGTGCTGCGGCCATCCGAGGTGGACGGGAACGGGCCGCCGTGGACCATCGCATCGCACACTTCGACGCCGGTCGGGAAGCCGTTCGCCAGCAGACGGCCCGCCTTGCGCTCGATGAGCGGCAGGAGCGCACCCACGAGATCGCCGTCGGCGGCGTCCGCGTGCATCGTGATCGTCAGCTGGCCTTCGATATGGCGCAGCACGGCGCGCAGTTCGGCGACGTCCGCGCATTCGACCAGCACGCTGCTCGGGCCGAACACTTCCTCGCCGAGAGAGGCGTCCGCCAGCAGATCGCTCGCGCTCACGCGCAGCAGCGCCGCCTGCGCGCGGCCGGGCGCCGCCGCGCCGCGTGCGAGCGGCGTGAGAG
>NZ_JAAGPN010000217.1:0-234 GCF_017104805.1 Paraburkholderia sp. Ac-20347
TAAAAAAAAAAAAAAAAAAGCTCTTTTTCTTGAATCGACTTGCACTATCACAACAGAATGATAGTCCACATCTCATTTCATATGATCTTATACAATACAGTAGGTCTATTATGTTCTTGCGCCGCTTCTCTCTCGCTGTCTTGCATTCTACATCTTGCAACATGCATATGTGATATACGTTAGATGATGGTGCACATATTCCGTGCCTCATATACCAGTTTGTCAGTCGATTGC
>NZ_JAAGPN010000218.1:0-13911 GCF_017104805.1 Paraburkholderia sp. Ac-20347
TTCACGGCGAGCATCGCGGGCGGCACCGCTTCGTGCAGCAGCAGCGCCGCGAGCAGGAAGCCGAAGAACGGCTGCAGCAACTGCAACTGACCGACGCCAGCGATGCCGCCGAGCGCGAGTCCGCGATACCAGAATACGAAGCCGATCAGCATGCTGAACAGCGAGACGTAAGCGAATCCCCACCACGACGCCGCGCCGACTGCCGCGAACGAGGCCGGCAGGCGCCACACCGCGAGCGGCGCCATCACGGGCAGCGAAATCACCAGCGCCCAGCAGATCACCTGCCAGCCGCCGAGACGCCGCGAGAGCCGCGCGCCTTCCGCATAGCCAAGGCCGCAGACCACGATCGCGGCGAGCATCAGCGCGTCGCCGATGGGCGAGGCGTCGGCGCCATGACGCAGCGCGAACGCGACCACCGCGCCGCTGCCGATCGCGGAGAACAGCCAGAACGCGGGTTGCGGGCGCTCGCCCGCGCGCATCACGCCGAAGATCGCGGTGGCGAGCGGCAGCAGCCCGATGAAGACGATCGCGTGCGCCGAACTCACATGGCGCAGCGCGAGCGCCGTGAGCAGCGGAAAGCCCACCACCACGCCGAGCGCCACGATCACGAGCGGCCAGACCTCGCTGCGCTGCGGGCGCGCCGCGCGAAACAGCATCAGCAGCAACGCGCCGAGCAGGCCCGCGAGCGTGGCGCGCGCGCCGGTGAGAAAGAGCGGATCGAGGCCGAGCACGGCTACGCGCGTGGCGGGCAGCGAGCCGCTGAAGATGAGCACGCCGGCGAGGCCGCAGAGCCAGCCGTCGGTGGTGGAGTCGAGGGTTTTGCGCATGCGGGAGAGAGTGTGGCGGCCCTGGTCGAAGCGCCTGAGCCATCCGGCCGATCATGCGCGCGCGCGCCCAAACCGGTAAGCTATGCATCAGTACAATTTCGATGAACTGTACTGAGTACGGATCAGTACAGTTGGTAACCGCGAGGGGACAGCCGGTGGACAGCGGAGGACAGATGGAGGACGCACGGCAGACAGCGGACGGCGCGCTCACACGCGTCGAGCAGGTCATGCGGATCGTGCGCGAGCGAATCGCGTCGCGGGCGCTGGCGGCGGGCGCGCGCGTGCCGTCCATCCGCACGATGAGCGAGCAGTCGGGCGTGTCGAAGTCGACGGTGGTCGAGGCCTATGAGCGGCTCGTGGCCGAAGGCTCGCTGGTCGCGCGGCGCGGCTCGGGATTTTTCGTGGCGGGTGGCGCAGGTGGTGCAGGTGGCGTAGGTGGCGCAGCGCCCGGCGTGCGCGGTCTGGCGGGCGCGCAGCCGCAACCGCGTCTGGATCGCGAAATCGATCCGCTCTGGCTCACGCGCCAGTCGCTCGAAACCGACGCGCGCGCGTTGCGTCCCGGCTGCGGCTGGCTGCCCGCTTCGTGGCTGCCGCAGGACGCGGTGCGTCGCGCGCTGCGCGCCATGGCGCGCGATCCGCACGCGCAACTGACCGATTACGCCACGCCGCTCGGCCATCCGGCGCTGCGCCAGCATCTGTCGTGGCGACTCGCGCAGCATGGCATTGGCGCGGAACCGCGTCAGATCGTGCTCACCGACGGCGGCAGCCAGGCGCTCGACCTGCTGTGCCGCTTCCTGCTCGAACCGGGCGACACCGTGCTCGTCGACGACCCGTGCTATTTCAACTTTCAGGCGATGCTGCGCGTGCATGGCGCGAAGGTCGTTGGCGTGCCGTACACGCCCAATGGTCCCGATATCGCGGCGTTCGAACGCGCGCTCGTCGAGCATCGGCCGTGTCTGTACGTGACCAATTCGGCGCTCCACAATCCGACCGGCGCGACGCTCGCGCCCGCGGTCGCGCATCGGCTGCTCAAGCTCGCCGAGGAGCATCGGCTCACCATCATCGAAGACGACATCTTTGCCGACTTCGAGACCGATCCCGCGCCGCGTCTCGCGGCCTTCGACGGGCTCGCGCGCGTGATCGCCATCGGCAGCTTTTCGAAGACGATGACGGCGGCCGCGCGCTGCGGCTATATCGCGGCGCGCGCGGACTGGATCGAGCCGATCGTCGATCTGAAGCTCGCGGTGGCGTTCGGCAACGGCGACCTGACGGCCGATCTGGTGCACCGTCTGCTCGTCGACGGCACGTATCGGCGTTATCTGGAAGGCTTGCGCACGCGGCTCGCCGATGCGATGGGCGACACGCTGCGCCGTCTCGCGGCGGCGGGTCTCACGGCGTGGACGCGGCCGCAGGCGGGCATGCTGTTGTGGGCGCGTTTGCCCGACGGGCTCGATGCGGCGCAGGTCGCGCGCGAGGCGCTCGCCGACGGCGTGGTGCTCGCGCCGGGCAACGTGTTCAGCGCGACGCGCAGCGCGGGGGAATATCTGCGTTTCAATGCGTCGCAGTGCAACCGGCCCAAGGTCTACGAGACCTTGCAGCGCGCGATGGAGCGGGTCGCCGCGCAATCGGCGTGGGAACGCGTGGACTGAAACGAAAACGGCGCACGCTTGAGGCGTGCGCCGTTCGTCATGACATCAGATCATGCGTCACCGCATGACGTCACAGCATGACGTCGCGATCACGGCTCGTGACGCAGATACCCTTCCTTGCTCGGGTCGCGCATACGCCACGAAACGAGCAGCGAAATCGCGCAGAGCACGGTCACGTACCAGTAGAACGTGCTTTCGCTGCCGATCGACTTGAACCACAGCGCAACGTATTCCGCCGAGCCGCCGAAGATCGCGTTGGCCACCGCGTACGAGAGGCCCACGCCCATCGCGCGCACTTCGGGCGGGAACATTTCCGCCTTGATGAGGCCGCTGATCGACGTGTAGAAGCTCACGATCGCCAGCGCGATCACGATCATCGCGAACGCCGCGTACGGGTTCGTCACGTCCTTGAGCGCGTGCATGAGCGGCACTGTGCAGAGCACGGAGAACACGCCGAACAGCAGCATCGAGTTGCGGCGGCCGATCTTGTCGGAGAGCGCGCCGAACACCGGTTGCAGCAGCATGTAGACGAACAGCGCGCCCGTCATCACGTTGCTGGCGGTCTTCGCGTGCATGCCCGCCGTGTTCACCAGGTACTTCTGCATGTAGGTGGTGAACGTGTAGAAGATCAGCGAGCCGCCGGCGGTGAAGCCGACCACCGTCAGGAACGCGCCCTTGTGCTGCCACACGCCGCGAATCGTGCCGGCGTTCTGCTTGTGGCGCGACTCGTTCGTCGAGGTTTCGTCGAGCGATTTACGCAGATAGAGCGAGATCAGCGCGGCGCCCGCGCCGACCACGAACGGAATGCGCCAGCCCCACGCCTTCAGTTCTTCGGTCGAGAGCGTCTGTTGCAGGATCACGAGCACGAGCAGCGCGCACAACTGGCCGCCGATCAGCGTCACGTACTGGAACGAGGCGAAGAAACCGCGTCGGCCCTTGAGCGCCACTTCGCTCATATAGGTCGCGCTGGTGCCGTACTCGCCGCCCACGGACAAGCCCTGGAACAGACGCGCGAGCAGCAGCAGCAGCGGAGCGGCGGCGCCGATCTGCGCGTAGGTGGGCAGCACGGCGATCACGAGCGAGCCGCCGCACATCATCAGCACGGAGATCATCATCGCGGTGCGGCGGCCGTGGCGGTCGGCGATACGGCCGAACAGCCAGCCGCCGATCGGACGCATCAGGAAGCCCGCCGCGAACACGCCGGCGGTGTTCAGCAACTGCGTCGTGGTGTTGCCGCTCGGGAAGAACGCGGGCGCGAAGTACAGTGCGCAGAACGAGTAGATGTAGAAGTCGAACCACTCGACGAGATTGCCCGACGAGGCGCCGACAATGGCGAACACGCGTCGCCGGGTGTCGTGCGCGTCGGGCACGGCGGTCTCGGTCTTGACGTCCATGGGAGGTCTCTTTCCTTTAGTGCTTTTTGAGGCGCGACGATCAGCGAACCGCGAATCGCCGCGTACAGATGCGCGTTGCGCCCCGGGATTTTATCTAAATGTAAATAACTGATGTGTAAATGTAAGGAAAAGCCCTGGTGTGATGGGCTCGACTATCAGTTCGGGCGAGCGGGCGAGCAGGAAAGGGACAGAGCGGACGAGCGGAGGAAGGGCGGAAGACGCGAGCGCGGCGCGAGAATCGCGCCGCGCTCGGAGATGCTGCGAAAGATGCCGCGAAAGGTGCCGCGAATATCAGGAATGCTTGCGCAGCGGCACGTCGCGCAGCAGCAAGGCGAGCACGAACGCAAACACCACCACGCAGGCCGCCAGAAGATAGACGCTGTGCAGCGCGCCCGAGAACGCGTCGAGATACTGCGCGTGCAGCGCGGGCGGCAGATGGTGGATGACGTCGGGCGTGAGCGGCTGCGGCAGTTCCACGTCGGCGGCGAGCAGCGTGGCGAGCCGCGCATGCAGCCCGTGCGAGAACACCGCGCCGAACGCGGCCACGCCCACCGAGCCGCCAATCGAGCGGAACAGCGTCGCGCCCGAGGTCGCCACGCCCATGTGGCGGAACTCCACGGTGTTCTGCACCGCGAGGATCAGCACCTGCATCACCATGCCGAGGCCGCAGCCAAGCAGGCCCATGTACAGATACATGCGCGTGAGCGGCGTGTCGATGGCGAGGCGCGCGAGCAGCATCATCGCCACAGCCACGCAGGCGGTGCCGAGAATCGGAAAGATGCGGTACTTGCCGATCTTGCTGATGATGCGGCCCGTGATCACCGACATCACGAGCACGCCGCCCATCATCGGCAGCATCTGCATGCCGGCCTCGGACGGCGTCGAGCCCTTCACGACCTGCAGATACAGCGGCAGGAACGTGACCGAGCCGAACAGCGACACGCCCACGATGAAGCCGATCAGGCTCGACAGCACGAAGGTGCGCTCGCGAAACAGTTCGAGCGGCATGATCGGCTCGGCGGCGTGCTTTTCCTCGTGGATGAAGCCCGCGACCGCCACCACGCCGAGCGCCAGCGTGAGCCAGAGCTGCGGTGAATTCCACGGCAGCAGCGAACCGCCCTCGCTCGTGAAGAGGATCAGGCAGGTGAGCGCGGCGGCCAGCCAGCCCGCGCCCATGTAGTCGATCACATGCTTGACCTGCGCGACGCGCGGCTTGAACACCGCGCCGATCACGGCGAGCGCCACGGCGCCCAGCGGCAGGTTGATGTAGAAAATCCAGCGCCACGACAGATGCTCGACGAGAAAGCCGCCGAGCAGCGGGCCGACCACGGTGGCGAGGCCGAACACGCCGCCGAACATGCCCTGATACTTGCCGCGTTGCGCGGGCGGAATCACGTCGGCGATGGCGGCCATCGTCACGACCATCAGGCCGCCGCCGCCGATGCCCTGTAGCGCGCGCAGGGCGATCAACTGCGGCATGTTCTGCGCCATGCCGCAGAGCGCCGACCCGGCCAGAAAGATGACGATGGCGGCCTGCAGCACGATCTTGCGGCCAAACAGGTCGCCGAATTTGCCGTACAGCGGCACGACGATCGTCGACGTCAGCAGGTAAGCGGTCACGACCCACGAAAGCCGGTCGAGCCCGCCCAGTTCGCCGACGATGGTCGGCAGCGCCGTCGACACGATGGTCTGGTCGAGCGCCGCCAGCAGCATGACGAGCAGCAGCGCGGGAAACAGCAGCCGGATCGGCGGATGGCCGCCGCTCTGGTCGACCGGCCCGGCGTGGGCGGTGGCGGGATGTTGCGCAGTGGAGTCCATCGGCGGTCTCGCGTCCTTCGTCGAGTTGCTCATGATCGGGGTCGATCTTGAAATTAATTAATTTGAAGATTAATATTAGGACAATTCTCAGGGCCGGTCAAAGACGGATTCGTAACCGCTTCGTTACCGACGGTTTCCAGTCCCGGTTTCGGGACCGATCCGGCGCCCCGTTTTTCCGTGCCTTCCCTGTAGACGATTGACGCGCTCGTGTATTGTTCGCGTGGGTCCGATTTTTCGAATCACCATGACTACTGCTGACACTGCTGCCGACCGTTCGCTGGATTCCCCGCCCGATGCGAAAGAGGCGAAAGCGCCGAAAGGGCCGAAGCGCCCCGGCCGTCCGAGCGGCGGCGCGGGCGGCGCGGAGCAGCGCGAACGCCTGATCGCCGCGGCGCTCGCGCTGTTCGCGCGCCAGGGCATCCTCGACACCACGCTCGCCGCCATCGCGCGCGAGGCGGGCGTCACGCCCGCGATGGTTCACTACTACTTCAAGACGCGCGACCAGCTCATCGACGTGCTGATCGACGAGCGTTTCGTGCCGCTGCGCACCGCGCTCGGCGGCTCGTTCGACCTGCATCCCGACGATCCGCTCGCGGCGCTGACCGAACTGACGCGGCGCTTCGTCGGAGTTGGGCAGGTGCATCCGTGGTTCGCGCCGCTGTGGGTGCGCGAGGTCATCAGCGAGGGCGGCCTGCTGCGCCAGCGCATGCACGAGCGTTTCGGGCACGACAACCAGCGCAAGGCGCACGCGGCGATCGAGCGCTGGCAGCGCGAGGGCAAGCTCAACGCGGATCTGGAGCCGTCGCTGCTGTTTCAGTCGCTGCTCGGGCTCACGCTGCTGCCGCTCGCCACCACGCCGGTGTGGCGCAATGCGCCCGTCGCGCACCGCATCGGCGCCGAGGAAATCGCGCGCCACGCCGTCGCGCTCATCACGCAAGGCATACGTCCTGCTTAGTGGAGCGGTTGGGGCGATCGGTTGGCGCTGCTCGCCTCCCTTTCGTTCGCTTAACGCGTGCTTGGCGCGCCGCCGCGCGTGGTACGCTGCGGCACCCGAGCGCCGCCGGTCCGCTCGCATCGCACGCCGATGCCGAAGCGGCCAGGCGGCGCGGCACGTCACACGCTCGAGGTCCGGTTGACCGCTAAAAAATCCACTCCCGCTCCCGTCATCGTCTGGTTTCGCGACGATCTGCGTCTGTCCGACCAGCCCGCGCTGGCCGCCGCCGCCGAGACGGACCAGCCGCTGATCTGCGTCTATATCCACGATCCCGATGCCGCGGGCGAACGCGCGCCCGGCGCCGCGTTGCGCTGGTGGCTGCACGTGTCGCTGGCGGCGCTCGATGCGTCGCTGCGCGAGCGCGGCGGGCGGCTCGTGATCCTGCAAGGCGCGGAAGCCGCCACGCTCGAAGACTTCGTCGAGGCGAGCGGCGCGACCGGCGTGTTCTGGAACCGCCGATACGGCGTCCACGAGCGCGAATCGGACGCGGCGCTCAAGGCGCGTCTGCGCGAGCGCGGCCTCACCGCCGAAAGTTTCAACGGCGCGCTGCTCGCCGAACCGTGGACGATCCTTAATCAGTCCGGCGAGCCGTTCCAGGTGTTCACGGCCTACTGGCGCGCATGCCGACGCATCGGCGATCCGCCGCCGCCCGCGCCCGAACCGGATCGGCTGATTTTTCAATCGCTACCGGCACGTCTTACCCAACGCGCATCGAAACTCGACGATCTCGGTCTCACGCCGAGCAAGCCCGATTGGGCGGGCGGCATGCGCGAGGCGTGGCCCGCCGGCGAAGAAGCGGCGTTCGAGCGCCTGGAGGCGTTCCTCGGCACCGATTTCGAGGCCTACGCCGAAGAACGCGACGCGCCTTCCCACGCCGCGACGAGCCGTTTGTCGCCGTATCTGCGCGTGGGCGCGATCTCGCCGCGTCAGGCGTTCGCGGCGCTCAAGGCCGCCGAGCATGGCGTGAAAGGAGGCGCGAAGGCGGGTTCGCCCGCGCGCCGCGCCGAAAGTGCGGAGAAGTTCGCGAGCGAGCTGGGCTGGCGGGAGTTCTGCTATTACCAGCGCTTTCACTGGCCCGATCTCGCCGATCGCAATCTGCGCGCGCATTTCGACGCCATGCCGTGGCGGCGCGACGCCAAGGGGCTGCGCGCGTGGCAGCGCGGCCTGACGGGCTATCCGCTCGTCGATGCCGGGATGCGCGAGCTGTGGCACACGGGCTGGATGCATAATCGCGTGCGCATGGTGGTGGCGTCGTTCGTCGCCAAGCATCTGCTGCTCGACTGGCGCGAGGGCGAGCAGTGGTTCTGGGACACGCTCGTCGACGCCGATTCGGCCAGCAATCCCGCCAACTGGCAGTGGGTGGCCGGTTCGGGCATGGACGCGGCGCCGTATTTCCGGATCTTCAATCCGGTCTTGCAGGGCCAGAAGTTCGATCCGCGCGGTGCGTACGTGCGCCAATGGGTGCCCGAACTCGCGAAGCTGCCCGACGCCGCGATCCATCAGCCCTGGAAGGCGAGCGCGGCCACGCTCGAAGCGGCGGGTGTGCGGCTGGGCACGGACTATCCGCTGCCGGTGGTCGAACATGATGTGGCGCGCGCGCGGGCGCTGGAAGCGTTCGCGAAGACCGGGAAATCGGGCGCGAAGGCTGTACCGGGCGGGGGCAAGACCGCACGGAAATCGGCGGAATGAGCGTTGGAATGAATATCGATGCGCGGGCATACGCGCGCCCTGGAGCGTCCACGGTGAGCGCGCAGTAAGCGGGCGCAAGGCGCACAGGCGCGTTTGTCATGCGCCTGACCTCGCAAGGGTCTATTGTGCGCGGCGCACTGAACCCGCGGCATCAATATTGCTCTATATGGGCGGCCTTGGGAGTCCCCGGGGCGCAGTGCCCGCAGCGCGACGCGCGTCAGCCGACGGCTGGCGCACCTCGCGAAACAGACAGAACGGCATTCAAGCAAACACAATGAACGCAGTACACAAACTCGACCAGGCGACCATCGTGCTGGTCGAAGACGACCCGCAAAGCCGGGACTCGCTCGCCTCGCTGCTGGAGGCCGAAGGAGCCCGCGTCGTTGCGGTGGAGGACGCCGAAACCGGTGTCGAAGCGGCGCTCCGGCTGCTTCCCGACGCGGTGGTCTGCGATCTCGATCTGCCCGCGATGGACGGCTTCTACCTGATCCAGCGTCTGCGCGACCACGAGATACGCGGCGATCACGCGCCGGCCGTCGCGGTGGCGCTCACGGGCCACACCGAAGAGAGCTGGCGTTTGCGCAGCATCGGCGAAGGCTTCCAGCATTTCATGACCAAGCCTGCCAAGCCGGAGGCGCTGGTCGCGTTGCTCAGCGACGCAATCGACGCCCGCCAGTCGTCCTTCTGAACGCGTCGAGCGGCCAGCCGGGGTTGAAGCCCGGCGCCGCCGCTCGCGCGCGACACGCCACGCGGCCCGCGCGCCGCGGGTGGGCGCGTGCGCCGTCCGTGGCATTTCAGCCGCGTATTCTGCGAAAAGAGGAAGGCGTCGAACCCCGAATGGATTCGACGTGAAGCGCGCGAGCGTGCTCGGGGGCGCTCAGGATCAGGAGTGCGCGGTTTCGGACGACGGTGCAGCGGCCGGTTTGGCGGCCGGGGCTTCGGCCGCCTGGCATTGCGCGCAGACGCCCTTGAGTTCGATGCCGTCGCCGGAAAGCCGGTAGCCCGCCGCTTCGATCTGCGCGACCAGCGCCTGGCGCAGCTTGGGCTCGTGCAGTTCGGTGACGTTGCCGCACTGCTGGCACACCACCAGAATGCCGTGCTGGCATTGCGTCAGGTCGTGACAGACCGCGAACGCGTTGATCGATTCGATGCGGTGAATCAGCCCCGCCGAAAGCAGAAAGTCGAGCGCGCGATACACCGTCGGCGGCGCCGATCCCGGATGGATCTGGCGCATTTCGTCGAGTAGCGAATAGGCTTTGGTCGCGCGGCCCGAGGCGAGCAGCAGTTCGAGCACCTTGCGGCGGATCGGCGTGAGCTTTTCGCCGCGCTCGCGGCAATAGGCTTCGGCCATTTCGAGCGCGGTGTCGAGCGACGCGCCGTCCGGAGCATGCCGATGATCGTGCGCCGCGTGAGCGTGATCGTGGTCATGGTCGTGCGCAGGCTCATGCGCCGCGTGCGCCTCGTGCGAGTGAGGCGCCGCGCTATCCGGGGACGGTTTTGCTGTCTTCATGCCGTAATTATACGGGTCGCGTCGCGCGCGCGCCCGGCCCGCCGCCGGAGCCCGCGCGGCGCGGCGCGGCGATCAGCTCAGCGGCAAGCCGATGTATTTGCGGAAACCCTCGCGCTGCGCCAGCCGCTGATACCAGCGTTCGAGGTTCGGCAGCGCGGGCCGTTCGATGCCTTCGAGCCCGAACCAGCGCCGCGCGAACGACCCGAGCACGATGTCCGCGAGCGAGAAGCGGTCGTTCTCCAGAAAGAAGCGGCCTTGCAGATGGCGGTCGAGCAGCGTCCATTGCGCGGCCACGTTCGCCAGGTCGGCGGCGATCTGGATGGCGTCGCGCTTCTCCACGGGCGTGCGCACGAGCGCGATGAACAGCGGCCGTTCGGCGGGCGCGAGCGTGCCGATCGACCAGTCGAGCCAGCGCTCGACGCCCGCGCGCACTTTTGGCTCGGTCGGATAGAGCAGGCTCGACGGGCCGTATTCCATCGCCAGATAGCGCAGGATCGCGTTCGATTCCCACAGCACGAAATTGCCGTCGACGAGCGTCGGCACTTTGGCGTTCGGGTTCATCGCCAGATAGGCGGGTTCGTCGAGGCGGCCGAATTTGCCGCCCGCTTCGATGCGCTCGAACGGCAGCACGAGTTCGTCGCAGCACCACAGGACTTTCTGGACGTTCACCGAATTGGCGCGTCCCCAGATCTTGATCATCTGGACCACTCTCCTTGACAGCGTGAATGGCTGCGTGAATCGCAGCGTGAAAAAAAATGCGCGAGGCGCGCCGGGCGCGCGTCGACCGGGTTCGCCACGATACACGATCGCGCGGCGCGATTTCGCGCGCGCGCACGACGGGGCGCATTACGTAGAATAGCCGCTGCACAACGTGACGAGAATCGCATATGGCCCGGATTGTCCCCGACGACTGGCAGCATCTCGAAGCCACCGGCGCCGCCGCGCGCGAACGCGAGACGCTCGCGCTGCTCGAACGCGGCTTGCCGGCGGGCTACACCGTCTATCACGGCGTGCACTGGACGCGCCTCGCCGAAGGGTTTTCGGTGTTCGGCGAAGCCGATTTCGCGATCGTCAGTCCGTCGGGGCGCGTGATGATCGTCGAGCAGAAAACCGGCTTTCTGCGCGAGACGAAAGACGGTCTCGTGAAGGCGTACATGCAGACCGAGCGCAATGTCGCGGTGGCGCTCGCGCGCACCATGGAAGGGCTGCACCGGCGTTTCACGGCGGCGTTCGGCGCGGGCACCTATCACCTCGAAGAACTCTTTTATTGCCCCGATCACGTGGTGCGCGATCCGGCGATCGCGGGCGTGAATCCGGCCCGCATCGTCGACGCCACGCGCAAGGGGCAGCTCGCGGCGATCATCCGCGAGGCGCTGCCCGCCGACGAAGCGCGTCTGCCGAGCGCTGCCAAGGTTCACCATTTTCTCGCCGATGAACTCGCGCTCACGCCCGACGCCAGCGCGCTCGTGGGCGCGGCGGGCACGCTAGTCACGCGGCTCGCGGGCGGGCTCGCCACCTGGGCGCGGCGGCTGGAGTTCGCGCCGTTCCGTCTGCGCGTGATCGGCACGGCGGGCTCGGGCAAGACGCAGCTCGCCTTGCAGGTGATGCAGGACGCGCTCGCGCGCGGCCAGCGCACGCTCTACGTCTGCTTCAACCGGCCGCTCGCGGACCACATCGCGAAAGTCGCGCCGCCCGAGGTGAAGGTGGCGAACTATCACCAGCTCTGCGACTGGGTCGCGCGCGACGGCGGGCACGTGCCCGATTTCGAGGGCGCGAACGTGTTCGAGACGCTGGAGCAGCGCTTCGCGCAGACGCCGATCGACGCGCGCTGGCAGTTCGACGTGGTGATCGTCGACGAAGGGCAGGATTTTCAGCAGGCGTGGGTCGAGGCGCTCGCGCGGCTGTTGCGGCCGGGCGCGGCGTGGTGGTGGCTCGAAGATCCGCTGCAGAACCTCTACTTGCGCGAACCGGTTGAACTGCCGGGCTGGACCGTGCTGCGCGAGACCACGAACTATCGCAGTCCGCGCGACATCCTCGCGTTCTTGCGCGACGTGGCGGGCGCGACGGTGCCCGCGCTCGCCGGGTTGTCGGCGGCCAGTCCGTTCGGCGGCTCGGAGGTGACGGTGTTCGCGTGGGAAGAGGGGGTGGACAAAGCGGCGGACGAAAGCGACGGGGAATCCACCGTGGTCGCCGCGACGCGCCGCGCGGTCACGCAGGCGCTGGCGCTCGGCTTTCGCAAGCAGGACATCGTGGTGCTGTCGTTTCGCGGCCGCGAGCACTCGCATTTCACGGCGCTCGATCATCTGGGGCCGCATCGGCTGCGCAGCTTCACGGGCGAGTACGACCTGTTCGGCGTGCCGCAGTATCGCGACGGCGACCTGCTGCTCGATTCGATCTATCGCTTCAAGGGGCAGTCGGCGCCGTGCGTGATTCTCACCGACGTCGATTTCGACACGCTCGACGAGCGCGCGGTGCGCAAGCTGTTCGTGGGCGCGACGCGCGCGACCATGAAGCTGATCGTGGTGGCGTCGCCGCGCGCGGCGCGCCTGCTCGGTCACGAGCCGCTCGCGCCCGCGCTCAGAACGGTCAGCAAGGAAGCCTAGGCGCGGCTTCGTTCAACCCCAGGCCGACGCGCCGATCAACGTGCCGGTGCGCGCCTGGGCGTTCCACCAGATCACGCGCAGCAGCGGCGCGCGCTGGGCGATGAAGATCGCCTGCACCGGATCGCTCTCGATGAAATGCGTGACGCCGCAGCGCACGGCCGCCGCGGCCTTGTGCGTGGCCGCGCCTTGCACCGATTCGTCGTGCTCGCCGGGCGTGCGCATCACCAGTTCCAGATGGCCGAAGCCGTGGCGGTCGAGCCATGCCTGGGTGCGCTCGCGGTCGAGTTCCGGCCGCCCCGTGATGATCGCGCGCGCGTGCTTGAGGTCGATGTCGGGAATGCGCTCGAAGGGCACCAGCGCGTCGCGTTCGGCGAGCGCGCCGTCGAGGTCCTCGTCGTAGCGCGCGAGCGGAATGTCGGGCAGCAGGATGCCGTCGAGGTCGATCGCGTAGACCGCGTATTCGTGGTCGTCGGCCATGCGTGAGCCTTCGCTTGCGCCCTCGCGCACCCAGTCGGCGCGATAGCGGTCGGTGTAGGCCTGGCGCTCCCACGGAAACAGCGCGAAATAGCCGCTTGCGTCGATCGAATAGTCGGGGCGCAGGCGCGAGAGGTCGTCGTACGCGCCGGTGAGCGTGCGCACCTGCAGGCCGTGCTCGCGCAGGAACGCGATGCAGTCGACGAGCGTATGGCCGCGTCCGGCGATGTCCTCGCAGACCAGCACTTTCGCGCCCGGCTCGGGCATCGGCAGCGTGGAATCCCAGCGCACCTCGCGCGTTTCGCGCGTGTAGCGCAGGAACGCGACGCCCGCGCCGGTTGCGTGCGAAACCATCAGCGCGAGCGGCGCGCCGCCGCGCAGGATGCCCACGACACAGGCGAAATTTTCCTCGACGAGAAGCGGCTGCAGCGATTCGACCCACTGGTCGAGCTGTTCGTAAGTGAGCGGAACGACGGGTTTGTTCATTTGGGCAAAGCGGCGCTTGAAGCGGCAGGTGAGACGGCGCGTTGCAGACCGTTGCGGACCGCTGCGGATTTTTACGGTCCGTAGCGCTCCGTTTCGGGGAAGCTCGCACGCACATAGGCGCAAAAGCGTGCAAGCCGTCCGAACGAGCCGTCTATTGTCGGGTCAATGTTTGACGATATTATGCCTATGCTTGCCGGTCGATGCAGACCGGCGGCGCGCGCCAGCGCACCACACGACCAGATGACGATTCGATGCGCCAGGGGGCCCGAGCAGATGCAGTATCCCGATGACCGGCTGAACGGCCGGCCCGTTGCGGCGCAAGACGAGCCGCACGGCGAGTTTCAGAGCACGCCGCACGCCGTGCGGCCCACGCGGTCCATGCAGCCCGCGCAGCCCGCCAGTCCCGCGCGCCGGCGTTTCACCGGCGCGCTCGCCTCGGCTTTCACGGCTGCGCTGGCCGCCGCCGC
>NZ_JAAGPN010000219.1:0-14041 GCF_017104805.1 Paraburkholderia sp. Ac-20347
GTTGCGCCACGGGCGTGTCGCGCCAGACGCGCGCGGCGGCGGCGGTGCGCACGAGCGCCGCCTCGACGGCCTCGCGGTTGTCGAACGCGTGGCGGGCGATGACTTCGCCGGTCGCGGGGTTGAGCGAGACGGCGTGTTCCGTGCGGGTTGCTGCGGTCATGGTGGGCTCCTTGAGGGGGTGATTGCCTGCAAGGATACGGGCTGGTAATGCTCAGCGAAAGTGAATAATATTGAACAAATTGTTCTCTCGGAGCGAATGCATGGAACTGGCCCAATTGCAGATTTTCAGGGAAATCGCCGACGCGGGCAGCGTGCAGGCCGCCGCGCAGCGCCTGCATCGCGTGCCGTCGAACCTCACCACGCGGCTGCGCCAGCTCGAAGAGGAGCTGGGCGCCGAACTGTTTATCCGCGAGAAGATGCGGCTGCGTCTCTCGGCGACGGGCGCGGCGTTTCTCGACTACACGCGCCGCATTCTCGATCTCGTCGACGAGGCGAAGCTCTCCGTGGCCGGCGACGAGCCGCGCGGGGCGCTGCCGCTCGGCTCGCTGGAGAGCACGGCGGCCGTGCACATTCCGCCGGTGCTGGCGGCGTTTCACCGGCGTTATGGCGACGTGACGCTCGATCTCTCGACGGGGCCGTCGGGCGAGCTGATCGATCGCGTGATCGAGGGCGAGCTGGCGGCGACGTTCGTGGACGGGCCGGTCGCGCATCCGGCGCTCACGGGCGTGCCCGTTTTCGACGACGAACTGATCCTGATTTCAGCCGCGAACCGCGCGCCGATCAAACGCGCGCGCGACGTGAACGGCGCGAATCTCTACGCGTTCCGCTCTAACTGCTCGTACCGGCGCACCTTCGAGCGCTGGTTCGAGGAGGACGGCGCGGCGCCGGGGCGCATCTTTGAAATGGAGTCGTATCACGGCATGCTCGCGTGCGTGTCGGCGGGCGCGGGGCTCGCGCTCATGCCCGCGAGCTTGCTGGAGAGCCTGCCGAATCGCAGCGCGGTGAAGGCGCACCGGCTGCCGGCGGCGTATCGCAAGGTGAAGATTTATCTCGTGTGGCGGCGCGATCTGCGCTCGCCGGCCGTGCAGCGGCTCATCGAGATGCTGGAGGCGCAGCGCAAGGCGGGCGCGCAGCCCGAGGAGGCGGAGCGCGCGCTGGCTTGAACCACGATGTGCTGCTGGCTTAACCGTGCTTGGGCGGCAAAGGCTGGTCGAGACCCGGCTCGGTGGGCGCGGGAACGGCATCGCCGAATGGTCTGGGCAGATCGGCGGGCGGCGCGTCTTGCGCGGGAGCGGGTTCGGGCGTTTGATCCGGCTTGTCGTCAGGCGAGGGTTGGCCCCCTTTCGGCGGCAGCGGCTGATCGAGACCCGGTTCGGTGGGCGTCGGAATGGCGTCGCCGATGGGTTTGGGCAGATCGGTGGGCGGCGCGTCGGGCGTGTTCGACGCGTCGCCGTGTTCGGCGGTTTGCATGCTCATCGTCTGGCTCCCTGAAGCGGGTGATCGTGCCCAATAATCTGCAGAGAGCGTGCCACCTGCGGCCAGCCGGGCCGATCGGCGGATTTCAAACGCTGCGGCGCGCTCAGAACACGGTAAGCGCTGCGCGTTCGCTTGAAAAATCTGCCCGCGCGTGGCCGTCTCGGTCCGTCGCGCTCTGATCCGATATAGTGGCGGCGCGTGATTTCCCCGCGCTGTGTTCCTGGCCGTAGCGCCTGCCTTATCGAAAGCGAATCCCCATGCAAATCCTCGTCGATGCCGACGCCTGTCCCGCCGTCGTGAAGGACATCCTGTTTCGCGCGGCGCGCCGTGTCGAAATGAACGTGACGCTGGTCGCGAATCAGTATCTGCGCACGCCGCCGTCGCCGTTTATCCGCTCGATTCAGGTGCCCGCCGGTTTCGATGTCGCCGACCAGCGTATCGTCGAGATGGCCGAACCGGGTGATCTGGTGATCACGGCGGACATTCCGCTCGCAGCGGCGGTGCTGGACAAGGGCGCACGCGCGCTCGATCCGCGCGGGAGCTGGTTCACGGCTGAGAATATTCGCGAGCGGCTGACGGTGCGCGACGCGATGGAGCAGTTGCGCAGCGCCGGAATCGACACCGGTGGCCCGGCGCCGTATGCGCTGCGTGACAGCCGGACCTTTGCGGGCCAGCTGGATCGATTTCTCGCGACGGCCGCCACGCCGAAGCGCGGGACGTCATGAATCGATCTGAAGAATGCCGCCGATACCGACGGCACAAACGCAACGTGCCCGCGCCGCGCAATACCCAAGGTATGCGGGTGAGCGGGCACACGCTGACGCCGACCTCGCCCGGGCAATCGCGCCGGGCAGGGCCGTGTGCTACTGCTGGCTAACTGCTTAGCGGCGGCGAGCTTGCGCCGGACGCGGGCCACCGCCCGATGCGTCCTTGTGGCGGAAGTTGATGCGGCCCTTCGTCAGGTCGTAGACCGACAATTCGAGCGTGACGCGGTCGCCCGCGATAATGCGAATGTGGTTCTTGCGCATGCGGCCCGACGCGTAAGCGTTCACGACCACGCCGTTTTCGAGCGTGACGCGATACTTGCTGTCCGGCAGCACTTCGTCGACGACGCCGTCGAGTTCAAGCAGTTCTTCCTTCGCCAAATCCATTCCTCCTGAAATACACAATGCCGCGCTCGAGCGGAGCGCGCTGAGATGCCCTGTGCGAACGCCGTCGGCTCGCTGCGGTTATTGCCCCGGCTGCCCTGCGTCCGCAATGCTCGCGGACGAACTGTACAGAAGCGCTCGGGAACCGGCAACGGCGAGGCTCACGGCCGCCAAAAGTCAGGCGATCCCGCACCGCGACTCGCGTCCGCCAATGCGTGGGCAACTAGTGCTCGTGATGAGCCAACCGGGAACGCGGAAGAGTTGGCCAGGAGCCAGATTCATCCGCCGGTACGACCATCGGGCGCGTGTGCACACCAGGTGTCCGGGCTGCGGGCGCAGTGAACACAAACGCGGGAACACGCACAAGATACGCGTGGCATGTGACTGCCACGGTCTGAGACAGGGCAATCGCGTCCAGCCAGGGCCGGACGCGATGCTAACACCTTACAGCGGCGTGATGTTCGAAGCCTGGAGACCCTTCGGACCACGCTTGGTTTCGTAGCTGACCTTCTGGCCTTCAGCCAGGGTCTTGAAGCCCGTGCCACGCACTTCCGAGAAGTGAGCGAACAGGTCGTCGCCGCCCTTGTCCGGGGTGATGAAGCCAAAGCCCTTGCTGTCGTTAAACCACTTGACGGTACCGGTTTCCACTAGAAAATCCTTGAATAAACAAATAAACACACATGCGCCCCGGGAAAGGGCGAATAAAGTATCAAGCAGGAGAGGTCAACGAGAGCCGCTGTTTGACCTCTCACTAATATAAGCGATTGGCAGCGGCAATGGATGAGCAGACACAGCTGAAGATTTACCTTCCGACATTACACGAATCCGATCATCCGGTCAAGTATCTCTTATTCGTGCGGCGTTGTGGCGTGTCGGAAGCGCCCGCCTCCATCAAGCGGATTGGGCAATCCTGGCGTCCTGCGGCACAGCGCCGCCCTCGACCTTGAACCCGGCGATCAGCGTATTGAGCGAATTCGCATGCTCGGCGAGCGAGGAGGCGGCCGCCGCGCTTTCCTCGACCAGCGCCGCGTTCTGCTGCGTGACTTCATCCATCTGCGTGACGGCGAGGCCGACCTGCCCGATGCCGTCGCTCTGTTCGCGCGAGGCGGCGGCGATTTCGTGGATCAGCGTGGCGACGCGCGTCGTCGACGTCTGGATTTCGGCCATCGCGCCGCTCGCCTCGGTGACGAGTTCCGCGCCGCTCGCCACGCGGCCCGTCGACCCGGCGATCAGCGTGCCGATCTCGCGCGCCGCCGCCGAGGCGCGCTGCGCGAGATTGCGCACCTCGCCCGCCACGACCGCGAAGCCGCGGCCTTCCTCGCCCGCGCGCGCCGCTTCGACCGCCGCGTTGAGCGCGAGGATATTGGTCTGGAACGCGATGCTCTCGATCGTGCCGATGATGTCGGTCATCTTCGACGAACTGGCGTGGATTTCGTGCATGGTCTGCTCCATGCGCGTGACCGCGTCGCGCCCGCGCACGGCCACGTCGGAGGCGCCGAGCGCGAGTTCGCGCGCCTGTTGCGCGTGGACCGCGTTGGCCTCGACGGTGCCGATCAACTGCTGCATCGCCGACGCCGTCTGCGCCAGCGACGACGCCTGCTCCTCGGTGCGCTGCGAGAGATCGAGATTGCCGGTGGCGATCTGCTGCGTGGCGGTCGCCATCGCGTTCGCGCCGCTTCGCACCTGCTCCATCGTCGAGCGCAGGCGCGTCTGCATGGCGGCGAGGCTGTCGAGCAGCAGGCCCATTTCGTCGGCGCGATGCGCGGTGACGTGGGTCGTCAGGTCGCCGGCCGCGATCGCCTCGAAATGCGCCATCGCCGCGCGCAGCGGATCCATCACCGCGCGACGCAGACCGCGCCAGCTCAGGAACGCGATCAGCAGCGCCAGCGCGATGCTCGCGCCGCACACCACGCCGAGCGTGTGGAAGCGCGCGCTCGATTGCGCGTCGGCGCGGCGCGCGGCTTCGTCGAGATAGTTTTCGAGCGCGCCCTGGCTCGTGTTCATCGCCGTGTAGAGGCCGATCAGTTCGGCGGCGCGGTGCTCGTCCATCCAGCTCGTGTCGCCGCTGCGGATGGCCGTGATCAGGCGGTCGATCGCGTCGCGCCGCACGGCGCTGCGTTTGGCGTCGAGGTCGTCGGTGAGCGCCTGGAGTTCGGCGGTCTTGGGCAGCGCGCGGAATTGCTGCCACCAGCGATCCGATTCGGCGAGCAGCATTTGCGCGCGGTCGAGCTGCGGACCGAGCTGCGGCGAATGCGGATTCGCCACCGCCCAGTCGAGGCCGAAGCGCGCGCGCGACATGGCCGTGCCCGACTTGCCGAGCGCCACCGCCGACGCGAAATGCACCGCGTACGCGTCGTGCTGCGCGCGATTGGTCAGATCCATGCCGATCAGGCTGACAACGCCCATCGCCACCACCAGTGCCCCGAGTGTGACGACCGTCAGCGCGAGTCGCAAATTGATAGTCAGGCTTCTCATTATTGTTCCATATAAGAAACATCATGCCGTGTATGGAAAGTATAACGGCACGCTCGCGCCGGAGATTAATCGGCTCCGGTGGGTGTTTACCCTTGGCGTGCACCTGGCGTCTTCGATAATTTGTACAGTCTATATGTACAGTTAAACTGTACATATGCTAGTCTTCGCCGATGACTACCCGATCCCTTTCCCCCTCCGCCGCCAGCGCGGCCGATCTGCCCGTGCTGGCGGGCGAACTGCGCGTCGCGGTCGGCAAACTGGTCCGGCGCGTGCGCGGCCAGGCGCAGGCCGGTGATTTCACGTCGTCGCAGAAGTCGGTGATCGTGCATCTGGACCGCAGCGGTCCGGCGACGGTTTCCGGACTGGCGCGCGCGGACGCCGTCAAGCCGCAGTCGATGCGGATCACGGTGGCGGGTCTGGAGACGCTGGGCGTGGTCGAAGGCAAGCCCGATCCCGACGACGGCCGCAAAACGCTCATCGCTCTCACGCCCGCGTTCCGGCGCAAGCTGCACGCGAGCCGCGCGGCGAAGGAGGACTGGCTCGTGCAGGCGCTGCAGGCGCAACTCTCGCCGAAAGAGCAGGCCGCGCTCGCCGACGCGGTGAAGCTGCTCCAGCGTCTCGCCGACTTCTAAACGCTCTTCCTCACGTCACGGAAAGCCATGCCTTACACCGCGCTCGACCCCAACACGGCGCTCATCGTCGTCGACTTGCAGAAGGGCATCGTGGGCGCGCCCTTCGTGCATCCCATCGAACCCGTGATCGAGCGGACCGGCGCGTTGCTGCGCGCGTTTCGCGCACGCGGCCTGCCCGTCGTGCTGGTCAATGTGGCGGGCGTCGCGCCCGGACGCACGGAGCGGCCGCGCCGTCACGACGTGCTGCCCGAAGGCTGGACCGATTTCATCGACGAACTCGACCGGCAACCCGGCGATATCGTCGTGACGAAGCGCACGTGGGGCGCGTTCGCCCACACCGTGCTCGACGCGCGCCTGAAGGCGCTGGGCGTCACGCAGGTGGTGATCACGGGCGTGGCGACCGGCACGGGTGTCGAATCGACCGCGCGTCAGGCGTACGAACTGGGCTTCAACGTGAGCCTCGCAATCGACGCCATGACCGATGCGCGCGCCGAGGCGCACGCATACAGCATCGAGCACGTCTTTCCCCGTCTGGGCGAAACCGGCGTTGCGCAGGACATCATCGATTTACTCGCCGCGAGGAGCGTCTGAAATGGTTTGGTCACATGTTATTGCGTACTTTTTTGGTGGCGCCTTGCTGTCGAATGCCGTGCCGCATTTCGTGGGCGGCGTGATGGGCGAACCGTTTCAGACGCCGTTCGCGAATCCGCCGGGCAAGGGCTTGTCGTCGTCGACAGTGAATGTGCTGTGGGGTTTTCTGAATCTCGTCGCGGGCTATTTGCTGCTGTGCCACGTGGGCGATTTCGCGATCAAGGCGAGCGCCGATGTCGTGCCGTTCGGCCTCGGCGTGCTGCTGATGGGGTTGTTCGGCGCGCGTCACTTCGGCGCGTTCCATGGCGGCAATACGCCGGAAAGCTCTTGATTCGAAGCGTTTCGAACGTTCGACGGACATAAAAAAAACGCGCCTCGTCACTGACGAGGCGCGTTTTTTATTGCCGACGAAACGACGAATCAATACTCAAGCCGCCGCGATTTCAATCGCCTCGTTCGCTTCGGCGATTGCCGCGCTTTTTGCAGCGTGTTCGCGAATCAGGCGATAAACCGTTTCGCCCGGCACGGTTTCTTCTTCGAGCAGCCGGTCGGCGATCGCGCGCAATACCGGCTCGTTCGCACGCAGCAGCGCGAAGCAGGCGTCGTTGAGTTCGTGCAGCAACGCGTTCGCGTGCTCGATCGCGCTCTTCAATTGCAGCCCGGCCACCTGTTGCGGCAACGCGGCGAGACTGAACAGATTGCCGTCGGCGTTGAAGCCGTGCTTCGACACCATGTCGAGCCCGATGCGCGACGCTTCCTGCAGATCCTGCGCCGCGCCGCTCGAGGCTTCGTTGAACATCAGCAGTTCCGCGTTGCGCCCGCCGAGCAGCACCTGAATCTCGTTGCGCATTTCGGTTTCGCGATACAGATACTTGTCCTGCATCTTCGTGATGAGCGCCACGCCGAGCGCGCCGCCGCGCGGCAGGATCGTCACTTCTTCGAGTACGCCGGTGCCGAGCAGCGCGGCCACGAGGCCGTGGCCCGCTTCGTGAATGGCGATGCGCGTACGTTCGTCGTCGGACAGCGCGCGCTCCGCGCCGTTGATATCGCCGATGCGCGCGATCTTGATCGCTTCGAGAAAATGCGTGGCGCCCACATGGCGATCGCCGGCCTTGCGCGCGACGAGGCCCGCCTGATTGACGATCATCGACAGCGTGGCGGGCGAGAGGCCGGTCGTGAGCCGCGCGAGTTGTTCGAAGTCGATGTCGTCGGTTTTCGTCTTCAGATTGGCCGCGTAAAAACGCAGGATTTCCGCGCGGTCTTCGAGGTCGGGCAGGCGCACGGCGACAGTGCGGTCGAAGCGGCCAGGACGGCGCAGCGCTTCGTCGAGATTGTCCGGATGATTGGTCGCGGCCACGATGATGATGCCTTCGTTCGAGGCAAAACCGTCCATTTCCGCGAGCAACTGATTGATGATGCGGTTGCTCTCCGCTTCGACCGGGCCGCCGCCCGTGTCGGTGCGCTTGCCGAGACCGTCGGCTTCGTCGATGAAGATGACCGTGGGCGCGTTCTTGCGCGCGAGCTCGAACAGGCGCTTCACTTTTTGAATGCCGACGCCGTAATACTTCGCGCTGAAATAGCTGCCCGTAATGGCGATGAAGCTCGCGCCGCATTCGCCCGCGAGCGCCTGCGCGAGACGCGTCTTGCCGACGCCGGGGCCGCCCGTCATCAGGATACCGCACGGCGCGCGCACGCCCATGCCGGTGAATTGCGCGGGTTCGGTGAGCCAGGCGCGTACGTCGGCGAGCGCCGATTTGGCTTCGCCCGCGCCGATCACGTCGTCGAAACGGAGCACCGGCGGCTTGCCGAGCAGTTGCGCGCCGCCCGCCATTTCGCGGCGCACGAACCACGCGAGGCCGCCGAGCATGAGCACGGAGAGCAGCAGGCTCAGCACGTCGCGTATGTGGTCGAAGGTGTCGCCCCAGCGCGCGAGACCGGTGCGCATGTTGGCGTCGGGCAGCCAGACGAGTTGATAGGGCGCGGCGCCGTCCGGCTTCAGGTCGCCGAGCAGCAGCGCGTTCGAGAACGCGCCGTTGTGATCGGCTACGAAATACTTGTCGCCTTGCAGGGTCGAAACCAGAATTGCGTCGCGGCTCACGCCGATCGCACGCACGTCATGCGCGCGGATATCGCCGAGCATCGCCGAGACGTCTTTCTCGCGATGCGTCCACGCGGACGCGTCGTGACGCATGTCGCTTGCCACGCCGCTGAGCACTGCGGGTTGCGCTGCAGATTGCGTTTCGGATTGAGATTGCGTGGCCGGCTGCTCATGCCGCCAATGCAGAAAACCCACAGTTGCTGCGAGCGCGGCCACGGCCGCGCCGCACGCCATATAGCGGCCAACGCGTGACCAGAGCGAATTCCTTGCCGGTTTCATCGAACACTCTTCCTGCGCGGGCCCGCTGGCGCGGCGCCCGAAAAACATCGTACGGGGGAGGGACGGGTGGCGCGAGCGTCTTGCGTACAAGCGTTCGGGCGGAATGGAGGCGGATTGAAAAATCGGGATTCAATTCATCCGGACTGATAAATCGTTAGCAATGCGAACACGACCCTTTTTACTCGCATTTCTCCATTCGCATTATGCCCGCGTTAACGCGTATTCAAAAACCGGGAATGACGCAATAAGCGGTTTCAATCCGCGCTTTTGATTGGCGGCGGCGCGTTGCCGAAGAATGCCGGATGTTGACGAATGGCGGGCACAGCGCTTGCGCATGCTTCCGGACCGCCCGCACAAAGTCGGGCGCACGGCACAACCCACACCGGACGGAGGTCACATCATGCTGTATTACGCGCTGGTCTTTTTCATCGTCGCGATCGTTGCGGCTGCCCTGGGCTTCGGCGGCATTGCGGCGGGTGCCGCGAGCATTGCGAAGGTGCTGTTCTTCATCTTCCTCGTTATTTTCCTCGTCACGCTCGTAATGGGTGTCGTGCGGCGATGAGGGTGCGTCCTCAGTTTAGTAGTAGTTCGAAGTAATTTGTCGTGACCGTGCGGGCGACGCCAGGCGATTGATGTCGTCTGGCGTCGCCCGTTCGCCTGTGCACGTCGCGCTCTTGACCATTTGGTGCGTTCGACGTTAGCATCGGCTACATGAATCTCACCGCCTCCTCCCTCGCTTTCATCCAGCGCGCATGTTGTCAGCACATGCCGGGGGCAGGCTGCGTCTAGCGTCGGTACACGTCGCGCTTCACGTCGATTCATGCCAACTGGCCGCCCGTTGAAAAACCGGCGGCCTTTTTGTTTTTCTTTCCTGTTTATCGACACCGTTTAACCGGAGATACCCGATGCCACTCGCGCTCTACGACACCTGGTCGCGCGCCTTGCGTCCTTTTACGCCGATTCGAAACGAGCGCGTGGGGATGTATTGCTGCGGGCCGACGGTCTACGATCACGCGCATATTGGTAATCTGCGGACCTATGTGTTCGAGGACGTGCTGCGTCGCGTGCTCGCGCGCAACGGCTATACGGTGCGGCACGTCGTGAATATCACCGACGTTGGCCATCTGACGTCCGATGCCGACGAAGGCGAGGACAAGATGGAGAAAGGCAGCCGCCGCACGGGCGAGTCGGCGTGGGCCATCGCGCAGCGCTATACCGAAGCTTTCGTCGACGACTGGCGCGCGCTGAATCTGCTGGAGCCGGATGTCTGGTGCCGCGCGACCGATCACATCGCCGAGCAGATCGCCTTCATTGCGGAGATCGAGCGCGCGGGCTATGTCTATCGCATGGACGACGGCCTCTATTTCGACACCGACAAACAGGACGATTACGGCTTTCTCGCGCGTCTCGACCGCGCCGGTTTGCAGGCGGGAAAACGCGTGGCGATCGGGGCGAAGCGCAACATCACCGACTTCGCGCTATGGAAGTTCAGCACGCCCGGCGTGCAGCGTCAGATGGAATGGGACAGTCCGTGGGGGCGCGGCTTTCCGGGCTGGCATATCGAGTGCTCGGCGATGTCGGCGAAATATCTGGGCACGTGGTTCGATATTCATTGCGGCGGCGAGGATCACATTGCCGTGCATCACAGCAACGAGATCGCGCAGACCCAGGCCGCGCACGGCACGCGTCTCGCGAACTTTTGGCTGCACGGCCACTTTCTGACGCAGCAGGGCGACGCGAAGATGTCGAAATCGGCCGGCGATTTTCTGCGTCTGCAGACGTTGCGCGATCGGCAGGTGGAGCCGCTCGCGTATCGCTATCTGTGCCTGACCGCGCATTACCGGAGCACCTTGCAGTTCAGCTGGGACGCGCTGCGCGCCGCGCAAACCGCGTTGAACCGCTTGCGTCGGCTGTATGCGGGCTGGCCCGAAGGCGGTGTCGCCGACGCCGCATACGTCGCGCGTTTCGACGCCGAAGCGAACGACGACCTGAACCTGCCGAAAGCGCTGGCCGTGCTTTGGGATTGCGTCAGGAGCGGCTTGCCGGGCGCGACCTTGCGCGCGACGGTCGATCAGTTCGATGCGGTGCTGGGTTTTCGGTTGCGCGACTGGCGGCCTGTCGAAGCCGAGGTTCCCGCCGAGGTTCAGGCGCTGCTGAACGAGCGCGAGGCCGCGCGCGCGTCGAAAGACTGGGCGCGGGCCGATGCCTTGCGCGCGGCGCTCGACGCGCAGGGCTGGCGTATCCAGGACGGCGCGCAAGGGCCGCAACTTGTGCGGCGTGTGCCTCAGACGACGACGGCGATCGATCCGTGAACAGTCAGTGAGCGCGAGTGCCGTGCATCACGCCGGCTGCGGATGCAGGCGTCGATGCATCGGCCCGAGCGCGAGCGAACTCAGCACGCAGACGCACAGAATGCCGACCAGCGCGAACATCGAGACGCGAAAGCCCTGTACGTAATCGAGCGCGGCCGGATGCGCGCCGAGGTGCGAGAAGAACACGCCGCCGAGCGTCGCCGCGCCCACGGCCGCGCCGATCTGCAAGGTCGCGGTGACCATGCCCGAGGCGACGCCCGCGCGCGCCGGGTCGACTTCCGCGAGCACGATGCGCACGACCGACGGCAGCACGAGGCCCTGGCCCATCCCCATCGCGCCGAGGCCGAGGTAGAAGCCCGCGCCGGGCGCGCTTACGCTCGCGAGCGCCGCCGCCGCCGCGAGACCGAGCGCGATCAGCACGAAGCCGAGCGTCAGCACGCGATAGCTGCCGAGGCGGAACACGAGGCGCGGCATCAGCAGCGGACTCGACAGAAAGCCGAGCCCGAACGGCAGGATCGCGACGCCCGAGGCGAGTGGCGTCCAGTGCAGCGCGCCTTGCAGATAGATGCCGTAGCTCAGGAAAAACGCGCTCAGCGTGTAGAACAGAAACGCCAGCACGAGGCCGAGCGCGATCACGGGATTGCGGAACAGCCGTACGTCGAGCAGCGGATCATGACCGCGCGCGAGACTACGCGCTTCGACGCGCAGCAGCGCGCCGAGCATCGGCACCGAGGCGGCGAGGCAGATCAGCATCCACGTGGGCCAGCCTTCCTCGCGTCCGCGCGTGAGCGGATAGACGAGCATCAGCAGGAACAGCGACAGCAGCACGGTGCCCGGCACGTCGATACGTGCGCCGCGCGGCGGTCGGCTCTCGGGAATGAAGCGCCAGCTGCCGAGCAGCGCAAGCACGCCGATCGGCAGGTTGACGAGGAAGATCGCGCGCCAGCCCAGCCCGAACGGATGCAGGCTGATCAGCGCGCCGCCGCCGAGCTGGCCGATCACGGCCGCCACGCCGAACACGAAGCCGTAGAAGCCCATCACGCGCACCTGTTCGTGCGGCGTGAACACGCTGCGGATGGTGGCGAGCACCTGCGGCGCGAGCACCGCCGCAAACAGGCCCTGAAGAATCCGCCCGGCCACCAGCATGGCGCCGGAAGTCGCGAGGCCGCACAGCGTCGAGGCGAGCACGAAGCCCGCCATGCCGATCATGAACATGCGCTTGCGGCCGTAGAGATCGCCGAGCCGGCCGCCCGTGATCTGCGCGACCGCGTTGGCGCAGGCGTAGGCGGACACCACCATCTGCAATTGCGCGGCGCTGGCGCTCAGTCCCGAGTGGATGGCGGGCAGCGCGAGATTCACGATGAAGTAATCGATGGGCGGCAGGATGGCGCCGACCAGCAGCACGACCAGCGCCCAGCCGTGATGGCTGCGCGCGGCGGCGGCGGAAGTCGGGGCCGCGAGGGGCGGCGCGGCGGCGAGCGAGTCGTCAGTCATGATGAACCTGTATCGAAAGCGGGGGCGGATCGATGGCGACGGGATCGCCGCCGATGACGCCGGAACGAACCGGTATCTTAGGCGCGGCGCATCCTCCAGAAAAGCCGGAATTTGCGGTAGTATTCATCGAGTAATTCGATGGATAGGAGCAAGCCATGCGAGGCTTCGAACTCGACCAGTTGCGCACCTTCACCGTGGTGGCGGAAGCGGGCAGCCTGACGGCGGCCGCGCCGTCGCTGAATCTTTCGCAGTCCACCGTCAGCGACCAGATGCGCAAGCTCGAGGCGCGCGCGGGCGTGCCGCTGTTCGTGCGCAGCAAACGCGGCGTCGAGCCCACGCCCGCGGGTTCGCGGCTGCTCACGCACGCGCGGCGCATCGTGGCGCTCAACGAAGCCGCCTTCGACGAAGTGCGCGGCCAGGCGATCAAGGGCGAGCTGCGCGTGGCGATCACCGACTATTTCCGCACGCACGAAGTCGCGGGCATGCTCGCGCGGCTGCGCGAGTGCTATCCGCAGCTGAGCCTGCACGTGAGCACGATGAAGAGCACCGAGATCGAACTCGCGCACGCGCGCGGACAGATCGATCTGGGCGTGGTGATGAACATGTCGATCGGCCCGGTGCGGCCCGCGCAGGGCGATCCGCGCTGGGTGCTGCGCCGCGAGCCGCTGCATTGGGTGGCGTCGCCGACGCTCGCCGAAGCGCTGCCCGAGCCGCTGCCGCTCGTGCTGCTGCCCGGCGACTGCATGCTGCATCAGATCGCCGTGAGCCTGCTCGAAGAACACCGCCGTCCCTTCGTGATGGTGCATAGCGCGTCCGGCGTGGCGGGCCTGCAGTCGATGCTTGCGGCGGGGCTGGGCGTGGGCTGTCTGTGCGCGTCGGCGATCACCGACGGGCTGATGAAACTCGGCACGCGTCACCGTTTGCCCGCGCTGCCCGAGGCCGTGTTTTCGCTCACGCCGCCGCTGCCCGGCGAACGCGAGACGGTCGCGCAGGCGCGTGAGGTGTTATCGCGGCAATTGCTGGTCTGAACAGCGCGCTGAAATACGCGCCGCGCACCCTGACGACTGAACTTCGAACCTATGCCCCCGAGCCAGGACGCACTGGAAGAACCGGCTGAAGCGCACGTTGAGGTGCACGCCAACGCGCATGCGAACGCGCATGCCGAAGCCCACGCCAACGCACCGCAAGCCTCGCCGCGCGAAATCCGCCGACGCATCGTGAGCGCCTCGCTCGTGACGGCGTTCGAGATGTTCGACTTCACCGTGTTCGGCTATTTCGCGGCGATGATCGGCGCGAAGTTCTTCCCGGCCGGCGACCCGATGACTTCGCTGCTGCTCGCCGTCGGCAGTTTCGGCGTGGGTTTTTTCCTGCGTCCGCTGGGCGCGCTCGCGCTCGGCGCGTACGCCGACCGCGTGGGCCGCCGCGCCGCGCTCACACGCACCGTCTGGCTCGCGGGACTCGGCACGGCGGTCATCGCGGTCTGTCCGGATTACGCCGCGATCGGCGTGGCCGCGCCCATCGCCGTGGTGCTGGCGC